>NZ_JAIXMK010000053.1:0-86178 GCF_020328095.1 Streptomyces sichuanensis | reverse complement strand
GGGTGGGCCCCGCCTGGCGGGCGCCGCTCGGCGGGCGCCGCTCGGCGGGCGCCGCTCGGCGGGCGCCGCTCGGCCGACGCGGCTCGGCCGACGCCACCCGAGTGGGGCGAGTCCGCAGGCCGGCGAAGCTCGGCGGGCGCCGCTCGATCGGCGCAGCTCGGCCGGGCGTTCAGCGGCCGTCGCTCATCAACGCCGCTCCGCGGCCCCCGCTCGGGCGGGCGTTCAGCGGCCGTCGCTCATCAACGCCGCTCCGCGGCCCCCGCTCGGGCGGGCGTTCAGCGGCCGTCGCTCATCAACGCCGCTCCGCGGCCCTCGCTCGGCCGGGCGTTCAGCGGCCGTCGCTCGCCTACGCCGCTCCGCGGGCGCCGTCCAGCCGGCGCCGCTCGGCGCCAGCGCTCGGCCGGGCGCTCAGCGGCCACCGCCCGGCCGGTGCTCAGCCGGCGTGGAGCATCAGGCCGATGCCGGCCACCATCAGTGCGGCCGCCGCCATGCGGGGTGCCCCGAACCGTTCCTTCATCATGACCGCGCCGATCGCCGCCCCCACGAGGATGGACGACTCGCGCAGCGCCGCGATCGGCGCGAGGGCCGCCCGCGTCTGGGCCCACAGCACGAGCCCGTAGGCGAAGACGGACAGCAGCCCGCCGAGCAGCCCGCGCACCGCGAACGGCCGGAGCTCGGCGAGGAACCGGCCGCGCCGGACCGCCAGCCCCCACGCCGGTATCGCCAGCCCCTCCAGGATCATCAGCCAGGCGATGTAGCCGAGCGGCGTGCCGGACGCCCGGACGCCCAGGCCGTCGACGACCGTGTACGAGGCGATGGCCAGGCCCGTGGCGAGGGCCGCCCCGATCGCGGCCCACTGCGGCCGCGCGCCCGACCCCCGGATGCCCCACAGCGCGAGCCCGACCAGCCCCGCGGACGCCACCGCCACGCCGGCCAGCTGCCACCCGCCGGCGAACTCCCCGGCGAAGACCGCCGCGAGGACCGTCACCGCCAGCGGCGCGGTGCCGCGCGCGATCGGATACATCTGCCCGAAGTCGCCGAGCGTGAACGACCGCATGAGCAGCAGCTGGTAGACGACGTGCAGCACGGCCGACGCCGCCAGATACGGCCACGCCCCGGCGGCCGGCACGTCCGTGAACGGCAGCAGCACCGCCCCGCAGACCGCGCCCCCGCCGCCCACGAGCGTGAAGGCGAGAAGCTGGTCCTTGATGCCGTGCGCGATGGCGTTCCAACTGGCGTGCGTGACGGCGGCGACGAGTACGGCGCCGGCGACGACCGGCGTCATGCGCACCGTCCGCGCGGCGGTGTCGGCGATATGGGAGCGCTCATGAGCCTTGACGCTAGCGCCGGTTGGAGGGGGCGGGCGATGTCGGATCGGTCACGCGCTCCCGGGGCGTTCGGACGGGCGCGCAGGCGACATGCGTTCGAGACGTCCAACTTCCGGTGAACGGCGCCTGCTTGAGCGGTGGGGGCGCCTAGAGTCCCCTTCATGCCGTGTCATCGCACCTGCTGACCTTCGGGTCGGCTCGCCCGTGTTCGGGACTCCATCCAGGGGCCTCGGGCACGGGGGCCGGTGGTCGTCGTGTCCGAGGCTCCCTTGTGGAGTCTCGCATCAGGCGGGCCTCCGACCTGAAGGAAAGGTGCACTATGCCCCGGCATAGGAAGCCGAAGACGCCGGTCGACTGGGATCGAGCAAGGCGGTGGGCGAAGGTAGCCACCGTATTGGTGGAACTGTTCATCGCCCTGACCGCCCTGCTCGTCATCCTGACCGGCAAGTCGTGACCGGCGGGGCCTATAGCCATTAGGCCCCGAACGGCCGATTTTCGGCGAGCCCGTCACTGGGGTGCTCCCCCCGGTGGCGGGCCTTTCCTGCGTAGTGACCGGCGGGGCCTACAGCCAATAGGCCCCGTACGGCCGATTTTCGGCGAGCCCGTCACTGGGGCACCATCCCCGGTGGCGGGCCTTTCCTGCGTAGTGAGCCCACGATAGCGCGGGCGAGGCCCGTCGGCAGGCTCGTCGGGGAACTCGGCACGCTGCCGGACGTCGAGCCGCCCGGGTCAGCCCGCCCGCAGCACCGCCGCCACGACCGGGCCCGCCGAGTCGCCGCCGTGGCCGCCGCGCGGGACGACCGCGGCCGCGGCCACGTCGTCGCGGTAGGCGGTGAACCAGCCGTTGGGGGCGGTCTGGTTGTCGACCTCCGCCGAGCCGGTCTTGGCGCCGATGTCGCCACCGAGGCCGGACATGGCCTTGGCGCCCGTACCTGAGGTGGCGGTGAGCCGCATCATCGAGCGCAGGTCGCGGGCGGCCGCGGGGGACAGCGCACGGGGGGCGCGGGCCAGGGTGCGGCCGTCCAGGGCCGGGTCGACGAGGTAGGGCTGGCGGAACGAGCCGTTGCGCACGGTCGCGGCCACGGAGGCCATGGCGAGCGGGCTCATCTGCACCCGGCCCTGCCCGATCATGGCGGCCGCCTTGCCGGCGCCGCCGTCGGTGGGCACCCTGCCGTCGAACGTCGGGATGCCGGCCTTCCAGTCCAGGCCGATACCGAAGACGTCGCGGGCCTCGGCGGCGAGGGCGTCGTCGGCGAGCTGGCCGGCCAGGGAGATGAAGGCGGTGTTGCAGGAGGCCGCGAAGTCCTGGGCGAAGGTGGCGCGGGGGTTCTCGCTCTGCTCGACGTTGTGGAACGTCATGCCGTAGGTGGCGTTCTTCGGGCAGGGCAGCGGCTTGCCCGGCGACGCCTTGCCCTGCTCCAGCAGCAGCGCGGAGGTGACGACCTTCATCGTGGAGCCGGGGGCGGTCTGGCCGGACAGGGCCGCGTTGAACTCGGTCTTCTTGGCGTTGGCGACGGCCAGGATCTCGCCGGTGCTGGGCTTGACGGCCACGACAGAGGCGTCGTCGTGGCGGGAGACGGCCGCCTCGGCGGCCCGCTGCACGGCGGCGCTGAGCGTGGTGCGCAGCGTGCCGGGCTTGCCCTGGGAGACGACGTGCAGCGGCTCGGCCGCGGCGCCGGGCGCCACCGCACCGCCCACGGCCCGCACCTCCACGCCCCGCTCGCCCCCGGCCTTCTCGCCGAACCGCTTGGCCAGCTCGGGCAGGACGAACGCCAGCGAGGGGTGGTCGGCGGCGGTCAGCTCCTTGCCCTCGCGGTCGACGACGGTCACCTTCGGCGTGCCGGTGGTGTCCGTCTTCAGGGTCTGCCCCGCTGCGAGCCGGGGGTGCACGACGCCGGCCTGCCAGCCCACCAGCGGCCGGCCGCTCGACCGGCCCCGGACGACGGTGAGCGAGGAGTCGTACGTCCACGTCGAGCGCTGCTTGGCGTAGGAGACCTCCGCGGTGACGGAGAACGGCACCTTGACGCCGTCGGCCGTGCCCTGCTTGAACGCCACCTTCTCGACGTGGGCGTCCTCGCGGTAGCCGGTCAGCGCGGCGGTGGCGGCCTCGGCGTTGTCGGTCAGGCCACCGGCCTTCTGCGTGTTGCCCGCCGCCCAGGCGGCGAGGAAGTCGCTGGCGGCCTTCTCGGTCTCCTCGGGCGTCAGCGGCCCGGTCCGTACCGGCGCCGCCTCGCTGTGCGCACCGGAGGTGCCCTCGGCGACGGCGTCGACCAGGTTGTAGGCCCCCAGTCCGGCCGCCCCCACGATGGCCGCCCCGATCACGCCCGTAGCGATCTTCGCGCCAGTGCGCATGCTCCCTGCCCCCTTGTGACCCCCACCGGTTCCGATCAGCTGATCAGAACCTCGTCGGCACTCTACGGGAGAGGAGTGACAGAAGGGACGGCAACGGACAGAGGAGGCCGGTTCCGGTCGGATCCCGACGACTTCGGTCTCGTTCGCTCCGGTCCGATGTCCGGTCCGCTCGGCAGGTCGTCAGATCCAGGTGTCGAACCACATCCGGTTCCGCCAGGCGTCCATGGGGATGGGCTGCCCCGTGTAGAGCGGGAAGAAGTAGATGAAGTTCCAGACGATGAACAGGACGAGCACGCCCGCCCCGACGACGCCCACGACCCGGCGCCGTTCCGAGGCCCCCGGCCCGCCGAGGATCGCCCCGATCAGCATGGCCACCGCCAGGCACAGGAACGGCACGAAGACGACCGCGTAGAAGACGAAAATGGTCCGTTCCTGCCACATGAACCACGGCAGATAGCCCGCCGCGACCGCGCAGAGCACGGCGCCCGCCCGCCAGTCGCGCCGCAGCGCCCACCGGTAGAGCAGGTACACCAGCGCACAGCACGCCGTCCACCACAGCAGCGGCGTGCCCAGGGCGAGCACCTCGCGGGCGCACTTGTCGGCCTCGTCGATCGGGCAGCCGTCCTGGCCCGCCTTCGGCGACTCGTAGAAGTACGAGACCGGCCGGGACTGCACCAGCCAGCTCCACGGATTGGACTGGTAGGTGTGGGGCGAGGAGAGCGTGGTGTTGAACTGCCAGACCTGCTGCTCGTAATGCCACAGGCTGCGCAGCGGGTTGAGGATCCCGGCGAGGAACCCGTCCGGGCTGTGCCCGCCCTCGGTCTCCGCGTAGTGGCGGTAGAAGCCGCTGTGCCGCCAGCCCTCCGTGCGGCTGTAGCTGCCGCTGCCGGCGAACCAGCCGGTCCAGGAGGCGATGTACACGCCCACCGCCACGGGCACCGTCGACAGGAACGCCCACGGCGCGTCGCGCCGCAGCGCGGACCGCCACGGGTGCCGCGCCCCCGCCGTGCGCCGGGCCCCGGCGTCCCACACGACGAGCAGCAGTCCGAACGCCGCCAGATAGACGGCACCGTTCCACTTGGTGGCGAAGGCGAGCCCGAGGAAGACGCCGGCCGCGATCCGCCAGGGCCGCCACCCCAGCCGTGCCCGGTCCCCGGTCGCGGCGTCCGGGAGCACGGTGCCGTCCGGCCCCGGTGGCAGGGCGGCCGCCAGCCGCGCCCGTGCCTTGTCCCGGTCCACGAGCACGCAGCCGAAGGCGGCCAGCACGAAGAACATCAGCACGGAGTCGAGCAGCGCCGTGCGGCTCATGACGAAGTGCAGCCCGTCCACGGCGAGCAAGGCGCCCGCCAGACAGCCCAGGAACGTCGACCGGAACAGCCGCCGCCCGATGCGGCAGAGCATCAGCACCGACAGCGTGCCGAGCACGGCCGTCATGAAGCGCCAGCCGAACGGATCGAGCCCGAACATCCACTCGCCGATCGCGATGACCCACTTGCCGACGGGCGGGTGCACGACGTACCCCGGCGCGTCGGGGGCGCCGTGGTAGCCCTCGATGATGCGGTCGTTGACGTCCTTGACGCTGTTCCAGTCGACCTCGTAGCCGTACTTCAGCAGGCCCCAGGCGTCCTTGGCGTAGTACGTCTCGTCGAATATGACCGCCTTGGGGCTGCCCAGGTTCCAGAAGCGGATGACGCCCGCGACCAGCGCGACGAGCAGCGGCCCGGCCCACCCCATGGACCGCGCGAGACGATCGGCCGCTCTCGGCCCGGCCCCCGCCGCCGCCCACAGCCGCGTCCCGGGCTCGGGGAACGGCGGCACGAGCCGCTCCCGCACGCCGGGCTGCGCCGTGGGGCCCACGTAGCCGAAGCGGCGGAGTCTGCGCTGCCACGGGGGCGGCTGCTCGTCTGCCGTCGGGCCCTGCCGGCCGTGCGTCGCGGTGTCACTGGTCACCGCGCCATCGTAGGGAACGACCCTGTGCGAGTCCTGAGGACACCTCGCGGCCCCGCCCTACGACCCGTGCGCCTCGCGCTGGTGGACACCCATGCGGGTGGCCGCGTCGCGCATCGCGCCGGGGTCGCCGCGCCGCTCGGCCGCGCGGCGGTCGGCCTTGAGGTAGGCGCACCGGGCGCAGCGCTCCTCGGGCAGCACGCCCCGCAGGAGGTGGCAGGCCCGGCCGAGGTCCTGCATGTGCAGGACGGCCGACCGCAGCCCCGGGCCGGGCCCGCGCCCGAGCTCGCGGCGGGCGGCGCCGACGACGGATTGTGCGTGGTCCCACTCGGGAGTGCCGCGCGTCATGCCGTCGACCCGGGCCTCGGCGGCGGGCAGGAGCGCGAGGAGGTAGGCGCGCAGTCGTGCGGTGGTCTCGACGACCTCTTCGTGACGCGGCAGCACGGCCGGATGCGCGATGGCACGGCGGACGGCTTCGGCGACGTACTGCGACATCTCGGCGGCGGTGGGACGGCTCGCCGACGCGCTCGCCGCGTCCCCTGCGGGATGCGTTGTTTTGTGGGCCACGGCCTTGCCCTTCACATGCATGGTTGCCATGCACCGACCGTACGGAGAGAGGTCCGGATCACTCAGTGAAGTTGCAGGGGATTGCACACCAATTGCCGCTCAGTGAGGCGCCCTTGACCGCACCCTGCTGGCCGGACAGGCTCGTGCAAGCAAGCGCAACCCATTCGACTTGGGAGGCACGCATGGCCCTACGATTCATCGGAACCGACCCGAACTCGGTCGACGGCGAGTGCCCCACGGTGTGGTTCGACAAGGACAGGCACGAGTTCGTCTTCCAAGGGTGGAAGGCTGATGAGGAACTGCGGGCCACGTGCCTGGAGACCGGCCCCATCCCGCCGAGCGAGGCTGTGGTCCGGCTGCCCGCCCGCATGGCGCAGATGATCAGGGAGGCGTGTGATGTCGCAGAACGTGCCCGGCTTTGAGGAGCTGCTCCGCGGCTGCGAGCGGTCTGCGGTCCACCTGGAGACACGGGACGTGTACGCGGTGGACTACGAGGAGTCCGGCTTCGCGGCGTGGAAGGCCGGCCACCGGCACGACCCGGCCGACCGTGCATCGTGGTGGCGCCCGTGGCTGGACCTCGTATCCGAGACCGTCGGCCGTGGCGTGATCATCCGACGGGCCCGCATCGTGTCCGAGCCGGTAAGCGAGTACATCGAGTTCGAGCACCACAGCACCTTCACCAACGTCGCTGCCGGTGAATCCGTCCGGTGGCTGCCACGGCGGCGCGCGTCGGACCTTTGCCTGCCCGGCAACGACTTCTGGCTGTTCGACGACCGGCTGGTGCGGTTCAACCACTTCACGGGCGACGGCGCCTCGGCCGGTGGAGAAATGCGCGAGGAGCAAGCCGTGGTGAAGCTCTGCTCGTCGGCGTTCGAAGCGGTCTGGGAGCGGGCCACCCCGCACGAAGAGTTCTGCGTTTAAGGGGCCGCTACGGAACTTCCGGTCCATGACCACGTCCCCTTCATCGAGCGCCCAGGCCGCGAGGGCGGCCGTCGCCGCCCGGCTCCGTGAGATCCGCCTCGACGCGGGTCTCACCGGGCGCGAGCTGTCCGCTCGCGGACAATGGCACCCGGCGAAGACGTCCCGGATTGAGAACGCCAGGACACCTCCCTCCGACACGGACATCCGTGCATGGTGCGCTGCATGCGGAGTCGATGACCAAGCGGCCGACATCATCGCCGCCTCTCGTGCCGCCCACTCCATGTGGGTGGAATGGCGGCGCAGGCAGCGGACTGGACTGCGTCGGCTGCAGGAGTCGTACACCGCCCTGTTCCACGAGACACGGCTCTTTCGTGTCTACGCATCGACCCTGGTCCCCGGTCTGCTGCAGACGGAGGGATACGCGACCGCGCTGCTCTCCTCCATCACGGAGTTCCGCCGGATTCCCGACGACGTGGAAGACGCCGTCAAGGCTCGACTGGCCAGATCACGGGTTCTCCACGAGGGGGATCACCGGTTCGCCCTGCTCGTCGAGGAATCCGTGCTGCGGTATCGGATGGGTGATGCGGAGACAATGGCGGGCCAACTGGGACATCTCCTGTCGGTGGGCTCCCTGCCGTCGGTCTCCCTCGGCGTGATCCCGTTCACGAGCACGTCGAGAGGGATCTGGCCCATGGAGACCTTCCACGTGTACGACGACGAACTCGTCTCCGTGGAGCTGCTGTCGGCGCGAGCCACCGTCCAGCAGCACAGCGAAGTGGGTCTGTACGTGAAGGCGTTCACCGAACTCTCACGGATGGCGGTCTACGGCGCCGCCGCACGAGCGCTGATCACCTCGGCCATTGAGGCTCTCGATCACGCCCACGAGTAGCTTCGGCGTCGATGAGGGCACCGATCTCGGTGACCGCGGCCCTGGCCGCCTCGGGGTCCAGGCCCGCGTCGACGACGGCTTCCAGTTCGTGGAACCTGGCCGCCCGGACGGGGTCCCGTTCCACGGCCACCACGATGCCCCAGTACTCGGTGAACGACCGGAGCGGCTGGAGGCTGTTCAGCTCCTGCGCCTGGGTGGCCGCGTGCACCAAGTGCTCGTTCAGCTGCTCCAGCCGGGAGGGGACGAGCTGGGCGACGGCTGCTCGCAGACCTTCGGGCGTCAGCGGCGGCATGGGAATCGCACCGGCGGAGGAAACGGGCTGAGCGCTCATGGCGCCATCCTGCCACTCCTGGATCGGCCGTGCGGGGTGAACCCGTCGGCGCGGTCGCCGGAGATGCCGAGCTTTGGGGAGAGGCGGTGAACACCCTGCGAAGTGCGCTACGTTGCGCGCAAGAAGCGACCCCCGACGCCGGCTGGCACCAGCGAAGGGGGTCTACACCCGCGAGGACGACAAGGGAGTCCCGGGATGCTCCGGCATGCTATCGCCCCTGCCCGTTTCTTCACCCAGACGCCGAACGAGATCATCCGGCACCCGCGTCTGTCGTCGGACGCCGTCCGTCTTCTGCAGTGGCAGCTGTCCCTGCCCGCGGAGGCGCACCAGCCGCTGTCGGAGACGGCGAGACAAGCCGGGATCAAGAAGACGGCGTTCATCCGCGCGAAGCGGCAGCTGATCGACGAGGGGTTCCTCCACGAGTGGCGCCGCCAAGGGGTCGCGGGGCGCTGGCGGACGACGCAGCTGATCTCGAACGTGCCCCTGACGCCGGAGGAGGCGCTGGCCGTGCGGGACGGCCGCGACAGCGCACCGCCGACGGTCACCGAACCGGCCGTCGGTCAGCCGACGCCTCGGGCCGTCGGCCGTTCCCGGGAGAACACTGAGGGGGACACTCCCCACCCTCCCCACCCGCTCGCCGAGCGCGGCGCGCAAGCGCTGACGACGGTGACACGAGGGGAGCGCAGGCTGCGCCTCTCGGGCAGGGACGTCCGGGCCCTGGCCCCGCTCGCCGCGGAGTGGCTCACGCGCGGCGCCACGCTCGCCGACCTCCGGGAGGCGCTCACGTCCGGCCTGCCGGACACCGTCCATTCCCCCGCGGGCATCACCCGCAACCGCCTGACCAGGAAGATGCCGGACCCCGCCCCAGAGCCGGGGCCCCGCCCCCGGCCGCTGCGCGCCTGCACGGGCGGCTGCGGCCGCATGATCCGGCCGGTCGCGGACGAGACCGCGTGCCGCGACTGCCGCCTGGACGGGGCGGCGGCCGCGCACGACGCCTCGGGCGCGACGGCCGCGACGCAACGCGGCGTGGCCGCCGTCCGCGCCGCGCTGTGCGCCGGGCCCTGATGAGCGCCCCCCTCACTCCCCCCGCATCGCCCTGCGCAGCCCCGTGTTCGCCGTCAGGATGCCGCCGTCCACAGGGAGGGTCACGCCCGTGATCCAGCTCGCGTCCGCCGACGCCAGGAACGCGACCGCCGCCGCGATGTCCTCCGGGCGGCCCACGCGGCCCAGTGGGTAGTGGGGTGCCGCGCGCTCCAGGACGGATTCGCGGCCGTGCCAGTTGGGGGTGTCGACCGTGCCCGGGGCGATGAGGTTGACGCGCACGCCGCGCGGGGCGCATTCGCCGGCGAGGGTGCGGGTCAGGCTCGCCAGGCCCGCCTTGGCCGCGCTGTAGGCGTGGTTGCCGAAGTCCTGCTCGGCGTTGACGGAGCCGATGTTGACGACCGCGCCGCGGCCGCCGGCGGCGGCCAGGGCGGGCATCGCCGCGCGGACGCACCGCAGGGCGCCGGTCAGGGTGACGTCCAGGTCGCGGGCCCATTCCTCGTCCGCGTACTCCTCCACCCGCGGGGGGTCGGGGTGGCAGGAGAAGGCGTTGTTGACCAGGACGTCCAGGCCGCCGAAGCGGTCCACCGCACGGGCGACCGCGGCCTCGGCCGCCGCGCGGTCGGCCACGTCGCACGGCGCCGACTCGGCCGGCAGGCCGTCCGCCCGCAGCGCGGCCGCCGCCCGCGCGGCCCGTTCCCCGTCGGCGTCGGTCAGGAGCACCCGCGCGCCCTCGGCGGCCAGGCGGCGCGCGGTGGCCGCGCCGATGCCCCGGCCGGCGCCGGTGATCAGTACCGCATGGCCCTCGAAGCGCATGCGGGCAGCATTACCCCGCCAGGGACTTCGCAACCGCCCGGACCAGTGCCTGGGCGCGCGGATCGGCGGTGACGTTCTTCTGCAGGCCGTTGGTCACGTAGCCGAAGGAGACGCCGGACTCGGGGTCGGCGAAGGCCAGGGAGCCGCCGCGGCCCGGGTGGCCGAAGGAGCCGGGGGCCAGCAGCGGGGAGGCCGGGCCGTGCAGCATGTAGCCCAGGCCGAAGCGGGTGTTCACGACCAGGACGCGGTCCGGGCCCGCCGATTCCTCCGTGCGGGCCATGGTCAGCGTCGCGGGGGCGAACAGGCGGCGGCCGCCGTCGACGACGCCGATGAGCGAGCCGTAGAAGCGGGCCAGCGCGTCCGCGGTGGCGATGCCCGCGGACGCGGGCAGCTCGGCGGCCCGGTAGGCCGGGTCGTTCTCGTCGGCGAGCGGGGTGATCGCGGCGAAGGCGCGGCGGGTCAGCGAGGTGGGGTCGGCGTAGGCGTCGGCGACCGACGCCTTGGCGCGGACGCGCAGGCCGGCCGAGGCGGGAGCGGCCGGGGCCTCGATGTCCGCCACGCGGCCCGCACGGCCCTGCTCGGCCTCCGGCAGGCCGACCCACAGGTCCAGGCCCAGCGGCCCGGATATCTCCTCGGCGACCCAGGTGCCCAGGGTGCGGCCGGTCACCCGCCGCACCAGCTCGCCGATCAGCCAGCTGTAGGTCTGCGCGTGGTAGCCGTGGTCCGTGCCGGGCTCCCAGGCGGGCTCCTGCGCGGCGAGGGCCCGCGGGCCGCTGACGCCGTCGATGGCCTCGGCGGGGGTCAGCGGGGTGTCGAGGACGGGCAGGCCGGCGCGGTGCGAGAGCAGGTGCCGGACGAGCACGCGTTCCTTGCCGTTCGCCTTGAACTCCGGCCAGTACGTGCCCACGGGCGCGTCCAGGTCGACCTGGCCGCGCTGGTGCAGGAGCAGCGGCACGGCGGCGGCCACGCCCTTGGTGGCGGAACGGACGATCTGCGCGGTGCCGCGCTGCCAGGGTTCGTCGCCGCCGTCCGCGTCCTTCGTGCCGGCCCACAGGTCGACGATCCTGCGGCCGTCGCGGTAGACGGCCACGGCGGCGCCGCGTTCGCCGCGCCGCGCGAAGTTGTCCGCGAAGGCGTCCCGGACCGGTTCGAAACCGTCCGCCACCGTGCCCTGGACGTCCACCACTGTCTTCCGCTCCCACCGTGCCGATCGCTACAAATCCATCCACCATGGTGCAACGCGATCGCAGGTGCTCCGGACCAGGGGGTCACCGCGGCACGGCCACCGACCGCGGGTCGAAGCCGAACGGCAGCTCCAGCCGGTGGGCCCGCATGAGCTCCTCGTCGCACAGCAGCTCGCGCGTGGGCCCGTCTTCGGCGATGACGCCGCCGCTGAGGACCACGGACCGCTCGCACAGCTCCAGCGCGTAGGGCAGGTCGTGCGTGACCATCAGCACAGTGACGTCCAGCGAGCGCAGGATGTCGGCGAGCTCGCGGCGGGAGGCGGGGTCGAGGTTGGAGGACGGCTCGTCCAGGACGAGGATCTCCGGCTCCATGGCCAGGACGGTGGCCACGGCCACCCGCCGCCGCTGCCCGAAGGAGAGGTGGTGCGGGGGCCGGTCCGCGAAGGCGGCCATGCCGACCTGCGCGAGGGCCTCGTCCACGCAGCGCTCCAGCTCGGCGCCGCGCAGCCCGGCGGCCGCCGGGCCGAAGGCGACGTCCTCCCGGACGGTGGGCATGAACAGCTGGTCGTCGGGGTCCTGGAAGATGATGCCGACGCGGCGCCGGATCTCGGCGAGGTTGCGCTTGTCCACCGGCAGCCCGGCCACGCGCACGGAACCGGCGCCGCCGTCGAGGATGCCGTTGAGGTGGAGGACGAGCGTGGTCTTGCCGGCGCCGTTGGGCCCCAGCAGGGCGACGCGCTCGCCGCGCCCGACGGTCAGGTCCACGCCGAAGAGGGCCTGGTGGCCGTCCGGGTAGGCGAAGGCGAGGCCGGAGACCTCCAGCGAGGGCACGGCCGGCGTGCGGGGCACGGCAGAGGTCATGTCAGCATCCATCCCGTCAGGCAGACCGCCAGGGCGGCCAGCGGCAGCGCGGCCGCGTGCGTCCACTGCGCGCGCGAGGCGCTCAGCTCGTCGATCACGGGCATCGTGCCCGTGTACCCGCGGCTGACCATGGCCAGGTGGACGCGTTCGCCGCGCTCGTACGAGCGGATGAACAGCGCCCCCGCGGACCGGGCCAGCACCCCCCAGTGGCGCACGCCGCGCGCGGTGAAGCCGCGCGATTCACGGGCGATGCGCATGCGCCGCATCTCGTCCGTGACGACGTCACCGTAGCGGATCATGAAGGAGGCGATCTGGACGAGCAGCGGGGGCATCCGCAGGCGCTGCAGGCCGAGCAGCAGCGCGCGCAGCTCCGTCGTGGCGGCGAGCAGGACGGAGGCGGCGACGCCCAGTGTCCCCTTGGCGAGGATGTTCCAGGCGCCCCAGAGGCCGGACTGGCTGAGCGCGAGGCCCAGTACGTGCACCCGCTCTCCCCCGGCCACGAACGGCATGAGCACCGCGAAGGCCACGAACGGCACCTCGATCAGCAGCCGCCGCAGCAGGAAGGACGCCGGTACGCGGGCCGTGCCCGCGACGGCCGCCAGCAGCAGCGCGTACAGACCGAAGGCCCAGACCGCCTCGCGTGGCGTGGAGACCACGACGAGGACGAAGCAGAAGACCGCCGCGATCTTGCAGTGCGGGGGCAGGGCGTGGACCGGCGAGCGGGCGTGCCGGTAGAGCTTGTGTGCGTGGCCAGCGCCCATGTCAGAGGGTCTCGTTCCCGGCCGGCGCGGACGCGGTCCCGGCGGGGGTGGCCGCGGTGCGGGAGCGGCGCTTGCGGACGACCACGAAGACGCCCGTTCCCGCGGCGAGCGTCGCCCCGACGCCGATCACGCCGGCGAGGCCGCCCGAGACGCGCTCGTCGCCGACGTCCTTGACCTGGTAGTCGGCGAGGGGCGAGTCCTTGGCGGCGTGCTCCTCCTCCTTGCTGTCCAGGCCCTTGTCGTGGGCGACCTTCTCCAGGCCGTCGGGGCTGGTGGAGGCGTAGTAGCTGACGAACCCGGCGAGGGCGAGGGCGGCGACGAGGCCGGCGACGGCGACGGGACGCGCCGAGCGGGCGGGGGCGGGGGCGGCCTGCGGGACGGTCACGGTGCCGTCCGGCGTCCGCAGCTCAAGGGGGCGGCGCAGGCCCCGGGCGCCGTACACCAGGTCGGGCCGTACGGCGATCACGGCGCCGACCGTCAGTGCGGTGATGACGGCCTCGCCGACGCCGATGAGGACGTGCACGCCGACCATCGCCGTGAAGACCTTGCCGAGCGGCACGTCGGTGGTGCCGCCGAGCGCGTAGAGGCCGGTGAAGGCGACGGCGGCGGCCGGCACGGACACCAGGGCGGCCACGAAGGCGGCCGCCGTCACGGACGGGCGGCGTCGCGGCAGCACCGTCACCAGCAGCCGGAAGAGGCCGTAGGAGACGAGCGTGGTGACGACGGCCATGTCGGTGACGTTCACGCCGAGGGCGGTGAGCCCGCCGTCCGCGAACAGCACGCTCTGCATGAGCAGCACCACGGATATGCAGAGCATGCCGGTGTACGGGCCGACGAGGATCGCCGCCAGTGCCCCGCCCAGGAGGTGGCCGCTCGTACCGGCCGCCACGGGGAAGTTCAGCATCTGGACGGCGAAGACGAAGGCGGCCACGAGGCCGGCCAGCGGGGCCGTCCGCTCCCCTCCGTGCCCGGACCCGTCGGGGGAGCCGCCGAGCTCCCGCCGCGCGCCGCGCAGGGCGACGGCGACGGCTGCCGCGGCCACGGCTCCCGTCGCCAGGGAGACCGGGGCGTCGATGAAACCGTCGGGTACGTGCATGACGGCGCTCCGTCCGTTCGATCGTGCTGCTCGGGCGCAAGTTGTTCAGGCGTGAACCGCTCGATGATAGGGGCGCACTGCGAAAAGGTCGCAAGAGCGTGCGCCGCGCGACTGCGCGCCCCTCGCCCGGCCGCCCCACGCCCGCCAGAGGTGGCGAGCCGGGACATCTCCCCAAATGCTGGGCACGGGAGGTACGTCACCATGACCACCACCGCCGCGCCCGCCCCACAGGTCCCGGCACCGCCCGTGCTGAGCCGTCGCCGCACCAACATGGTGTTCGTCACGATCGTGCTCGGCATGCTCCTCGCCGCCCTCGACCAGACGATCGTCTCGACGGCGCTGCCGACGATCGTCGCCGATCTGGGCGGCGGCGGGCACATGGCGTGGGTGGTGACGGCGTACCTGCTGGCCGAGACGGTCTCGACGGTCCTGGTGGGACGGTTCGGCGACCTCTTCGGCCGGAAGGTGGTCTTCCAGCTGAGTGCGGTGGTCTTCACCGCCGGCTCGGTCTTCGCGGGCGCCGCGGCGTCCATGCCGATGCTGATCGCCGCCCGCGCCGTCCAGGGCGTCGGTGGCGGCGGGCTGATGGTGACGGCCATGGCGCTGATCGCGGACGTCATCCCGCTGCGCGAGCGCGGCAAGTACCAGGGCGCGCTCGGCGCGGTCTTCGGGGTCACCACCGTCGTCGGGCCGACGCTCGGCGGGATCTTCACCGACCAGGCGACGTGGCGCTGGTGCTTCTACGTCAACGTGCCGGTCGCCATCGTGATGGTGGCCATGGCGGCGCGCACCGTCCCGGTGGTCCGGCCGGCGGTCCGGCCGGTCATCGACTACCTGGGCATCGCCCTGGTGGCGCTCGGCTCCTCGGCGCTGGTCCTCGGCCTGGAGTGGGGTGGCGGCACCTACGCGTGGGGCTCGGCGGTGATCGTCGGCCTGTTCGCGGGGGCGGTGGTGCTGCTGGCGGCGTTCGTCCTCGTGGAGCTCCGGGCCGCGGAGCCCATGCTGCCCATGCACCTCTTCCGCAACCCCGTCTTCACCGTCTGCTCGGTGCTCAGCTTCATCGTGGGCTTCGCGATGCTGGGCGCCCTGACGTACCTGCCGACGTACCTGCAGTACGTGGACGGGGTGTCGGCCACCATGTCGGGCGTCCGGGCGCTGCCGATGGTGGCCGGCGTGCTGGGGGCGTCCATGCTCTCCGGCGTCGTCGTCAGCCGGACCGGCCGCTACCGCGTCTTCCCCCTCACCGGCATGGCCGTGATGGCGCTGGGCCTGTATCTGATGTCGACGATGGGCAGGACGACGGGCGTCTGGCTGGAGTCGCTGTACATGTTCGTGTTCGGCGTCGGGCTCGGGCTGGCCATGCAGGTGCTGACGATCGCCGTGCAGAACACCGTGCCGTACCACGAGCTGGGCACGGCGACGTCGGGCGTGACGTTCTTCCGCACGCTCGGCAGCGCCTTCGGCACGGCCATCTTCGGCACGCTCTACACCGCCCAGCTCGTCCCCAACCTCACGGAGGCGCTGGCACGTTCGCCCGGGGTGCCTCTGGCGGCCGTACAGAGCCCGCAGGTGCTCGCCGGCCTGCCCGCGGAACGGGTCCGGCTCGTCGTCGACGCGTACGCCCTGACGGTGAACTACGTCTTCTTCTGGGTGATGCCCGTCGCGCTGGCCGGCTTCGTCGTGGCGTGGTTCCTGAAGGAGGTGCCGCTGCGCGACAGTGCGCGGGCCGGGGCCGCGGACATGGGCGAGGGCTTCGCGGCGCCGGACTCCGCGGAGGCGGACCGGCAGCTGGAGCGGGCGGTGGCCGGCGTGATGCGCACGACGAAGGGCCGGCCCGTCGGCCGTCAGGTCCTGCTCGCGTCCGGCAGCCGGCTCGACCCGGTCGAGGCGTGGACCCTCGGCCAGATCCACTGGCGGCTGCGGGTCCGGGGCGACGCCCGGCTGTCCGCCATCGCGGCCGCCCACCGGATGCCGCCGGAGGTGCTGGCCCCGGCCTTCGCCCGTGCCGCAGGGGCCGGGTACGCGCGCGTGGACGGCGACCACCTGTCGCTGACCCCGGCGGGTGAGGCGGAGATCGGCCGGCTGGGCACCGCCTGGCGCTCCTGGCTGGCCGCCCGTCTGGGCGACTGGGACGTCGCCGATCCCGCGGACCGCGCGCGCCTGGACCGGGCCCTGGACAGCCTGGCGGAACGGCTGCTGGAGGAGGACGAGCACGCGCAGGAGATGGCGGGCGCGTGAGCCCATCCGGCGCGGGGCGGCGGCCGGGGCGGCGCAAGCCCAATGGGGTGAATCGTCATCAACGCATGCATGTAGTCACATATTCGGTCAACTCCTTGAAGGCCACGTCGGAGTGGACGTGGCGCAAAGGAGGTTCCATGCGACCGGAGGAGATATTCATGCCGTGGTACCGGCGTCTGACCCTGCCGTCCGTGCTCACGATGGGACTGGTGTTCACCGGTACGGCCCTTCCGGGCACGGCCGCGGACGCCGCGCCACGGACCGGGCAGGCTCCGGCCCACCAACGGGGCGCAGCAAGCCCGGCGGACTACGACGAGGCCGCCTGCGAGGGCGCGTCGGCGGACGAGGGGGACGTCTACTCGCGACCCCCCAGGACGTCGACCGCCCAGACCACGCCCCAGAACACCACGGCCAAGCCCCATGAGGGCACCCACCCCAAGGGCCCCGAGGGCACCCACCCCAAGGTCCCTGAGGGCACGCACCCCAAGGTCCCTGAGGGCACCCGTCCCAAGGCCCAGGAAGGCGCGCACCCGAAGACCGCCGAAGGCACGCACGCCAAGACCCCGGAGGGGATGCCGCCCAAGACCCCGGAGGGGATGCCGCCCAAGGCCCCCGAGGGGATGCCTCCCAAGGCCCCGAAGGACGCACCGGCCAAGGCACCCGACGGCATGCCGCCCAAGACCTCCGAGGGCACACACGCCAAGGCCCCCGGAGCGGCGCCGTCCGTGGCCCCGAAGGACGCGCCGGCCAAGGTCCCGGCGGCCATGTCCCCGCAGCACCGCGCCCTTCCGATGAAGTGGCCCCGGAACACTCCGGACCGCGACGAGGCCGCGCGCATGCTCGAAGAGCTGGAGGTGCAGCCGTTCAGCAGCAAGGGCTACGACCGCAAGCACTTCGGCGCCACCTGCTGGGTCCGGCACGGCCTCAACCGGTGCACCACCCGTGAGACCGTCCTCCGGCTCCAGTCCGTCGTCCCCGCGACGCTCGACGGCCTCTGCCGGGTCGTCGGCGGCAAGTGGCACAGCGAGTACGACAACAGGGACATGGCCGACCCGGCGCACATGGACGTCGACCACATCGTGCCGCTGCGGAACGCATGGGGTTCCGGGGCGCGCTCGTGGTCGCCGCAGAAGCGCCAGGAGTTCGCCAACGACACGACGGCCACACCCCAGCTGATCGTGGTGTCCACCTGGAGCAACCGCCGCAAGGGCGACAAGGGGCCGGACAAGTGGCTGCCGCAGGGCGGGGAGTGCCCCTACAGCCGGGCGTGGATCGCGGTGAAGGACTACTACGGCCTGAGCGTCACGCAGGCGGAGAAGGCCAAGCTGCAGCAGGTCCTCGCCGGCTGCAAGAACTGACCCCGGGCCGGGCCGGGCGGCGCTACAGCGCCGCCCGGCTTCCCGTGCTCACCGGCGCCGTCGCCCCGGCGGCGCGCTGCGCGGCGTCCGCGACCTGGCCGGCGGTCAGCACGTAGCCGGTCTCGGCGTCGGCCGTCGACCGGGCGAAGACGACGCCGTAGACCTTCCCGGTGGGCGTCAGGAGGGGGCCGCCGGAGTTGCCGGGGCGGACCGTGGAGCGCACGGAGTAGACCTCGCGGGTGGTGATGCCGTCGCCGTAGATGTCCTGGCCCTTGGCCCGCAGCTCGTTGGCGACCGTGGCGGCCCGCAGGTCGAGGCCGCCGTTCTCGGGGTAGCCGGCGACGACCGCCGCGTCGCCCCGCTTGGCGCTCTTGTCGAAGGGCAGCACGGGCGCGGCCAGCCCCGGCACGTCCAGCACGGCGATGTCGGCCTTCGGGTCGAAGAGGACGACCTTCGCCCGGTGGGCCCGGCCGACGCCGCCGACCTTGACGGTCGGCTCGTCGACGCCGGCCACCACGTGGGCGTTGGTCATCACGTGCTCGTGGGCGTAGACGAAGCCGCTGCCCTCCTGGCCGCGGCGGCCGCCGCCGACGTCCGCCACGCCCTCGACCTTGACGACGCTCGCGCGGGCGGCCCGCGTGGCGGCGGGGGTGACGGCGTCGCCGGACGGCTTGGCGACGCCGGTGGCGGGTTCGTTCTCGAAGGGGTTGAAGACCTGCGGGAAGCCGGCGCCGGACAGCGCGTCCGTGGTGCGGCTGAACCAGGTGGGCGCCTGCTCCGGCATGGCCCGCTGCACCGCGCCCAGCAGGCCCGACTCCTTGATCTGGCGGGTGAGGAGGGTGGAGTTCGCCGAGACCAGCACGCTCGCCGCCACCCAGCCCACCAGCAGCACGGCCAGCGCGTTGACCGCGGCGCCGCCGGCGCCGTCGACGCCGCGCACCGGTGCCCACGTCAGGCGGGAGCGCAGCCGCCAGGCGAGCCGCCCCGCCAGGGCGTGCCCGACGCCGGCGGGTATGAGGACGACGAACACCGCGACGACGGCGGCCGTGGCCGTGCCGGCCTCGAAGGGCTCCAGGGCGTACGGCAGTGCCCACACGCCCAGCACGGCCCCGCCGAGGAAGCCGGCGAGCAGCACGGCGCTGGCCACCAGGCCGCGGCGGTAGCCGTTCACGGCGTAGCCGAGGACGACCAGCATCAGGAGCAGATCGAGCAGGTTCAACGCGGAGCCCTTTCCTTCGCACGCGTCCCCCGGCCGCGCCCACAGGTGTGGGATAGGAAAAACGCCGGCCCGAAGGCCGGCGGTTCCCATTCATGCCGAATTCATGGCGTACGCCACGTAACCGGGGTTCCGCCCCGGCCCGTGCGCGGCCGCGTCAGACGCGGGCGGGCTCCCGCTCCCCGGCCCCGCCGGCCTCGGCGTCGGCGTCGGCGTCGGCGGCCGGGACCTTCAGGGTCTTCTGCAGGCCCTCGCCCTCGACGTCGACGTTGGGCACCACCTTCGCCAGCCAGCCCGGCAGCCACCAGGCGCTCTTGCCGAGCAGCGCGAGGACGGCCGGCACGATGGCCATGCGGACGACGAACGCGTCGAAGAAGACGGCGATGGCCAGGCCGAAGCCGATCATCTTGATCATCTGCTCGGAGGAGCCGATGAAGCCCGCGAAGACGCTGATCATGATGACGGCGGCGGCCGTGACGACGCGCGCACCATGGCGGAAGCCGGTCACGACGGCCTCGGCCGGGCGCTCCCCGTGGACGTACGCCTCGCGCATGCGGGTGACGAGGAAGACCTCGTAGTCCATCGCGAGGCCGAAGACGACGCCCACCATGAAGATCGGCATCATGCTCATGATCGGCCCGGTCTCCTCGACGCCGAAGAGCGCGCCGAGCCAGCCCCACTGGAAGACCGCGACGACGGCGCCGAGGGCGGCGACCACCGACAGCAGGAAGCCGAGCGCGGCCTTCAGCGGCACCAGGACCGACCGGAAGACGACCATCAGCAGCAGGAAGGCGAGGCCGACGACGAGCGCCAGGTAGGGCAGCAGCGCGTCGTTCAGCTTCTGCGAGACGTCGATGTTCATCGCCGTCGCGCCGGTGACCAGCACCTTGGCGCCCGTGTCGGCCTTCAGGGAGCCGCTCTCGCCGCGGATGGCGTGGACGAGGTCCTCGGTCTCCGTGCTGGTCGGCTTGGACTTCGGCACGACGAGCAGGGTGGCCGCGTCACCGGCCTCGTTGAACTGCGCCGGCATCACCGTGGCGACGTTGTCCAGCGTGGTCAGGGTGTCCTGGACCTTCTGGGCCGCGCCCTTGGGGTCCTTGGCCGAGGACAGGTCGGCGACCGCCATCAGCGGGCCGTTGAAGCCCGGGCCGAAGCCCTCGGAGAGCAGGTCGTACGCCTTGCGCTGGGTGGTGTTCCTGGAGGCCGCGCCGTCGTCGGGCAGGCCGAGCTCCAGGGAGGCGGCGGGCACGGCGATCGCGCCGAGGCCCAGCACGCCGGCCGCCAGCACCATCACCGGCCGGCGCAGCACCAGGCGGGCCCAGCGGGTGCCCATGTTGGGCTTCTCCGCGGAGGTTTCGCCGGGGGCGGCCTTGCGGACCTTGCGGGCCAGCACCTGCTTGCCCGCGAAGCCCAGCAGTGCGGGGATGAGGGAGAGCGCGATGAGCACGGCGATGGTGACGGTGCCGGCCGCGGCCATGCCCATCTTCGTCAGCATGGGGATGTTGACGACCGCGAGGCCGGCCAGCGCGATGACGACCGTGAGGCCCGCGAAGACCACCGCGGAGCCGGCCGTGCCGACGGCCCGGCCCGCGGCCTCCTCGCGCTCGCGGCCCTCGGCGAGTTCGGCGCGGTAGCGGGAGACGATGAAGAGGGCGTAGTCGATGCCGACCGCGAGGCCGATCATCATGGCGAGCGTCGAGGTGTTGGTCGACAGGTCCAGGACGGGCGCCAGCGCGGTGATCGAGGAGACGCCGATGCCCACGCCGATGATGGCGGTCAGCAGCGGCAGGCCGGCGGCGACCAGCGAGCCGAAGGTGATCAGCAGGACGACCGCCGACACCGCGATGCCGATGATCTCCGAGCCGCCCTCGGGCATCTCCTGCAGGACGCTGCCGCCGACCTCGACGGTCAGGCCGGCGTCGCGCCCGTGCTGGGCGGCTTCCTTGAGCTCGTCGCGCGAGGACTCGGTGAGGTCGGTGGACTTGACCTTGTACGCGGCGGAGGCGTAGCCGATGGTCTCGTCCTTGTTGACGGACTTGCCCTCGAACGGGTCGGCGGCCCCGGCCACCTGGGAGCTCTTGCGGAGCTCGCCGATGACCTTCTCGACGGCCGCCTTGTTCTTGGCGTCGGTGAGCTTCTGGCCGTCGGGCGCCTTGAAGACGACGCGGGCGCTCGCGTTCTGCTCGTTGTTACCGGGGAAACGCTTCTCCAGCAGGTCGAACGCCTGCTGCGCCTCCGTGCCGGGTATCGAGAAGTCGTTGTTGGTGGACTTGGACGCGGTGGCGGCGCCCGTGCCGGCCAGCACCAGCAGCACCACCCATATGAGGGCGAAGTACCAGCGGCGGCGGTAGGACAGCCTGCCGAGTCTGTAGAGGAACGTGGCCACGTGCGTGGTGCTCCCGTCGGTCGGAATCGTGAGGAACTGGATATGGGGAACCAGCCCGACGAGAGCGGTGCGTCAGGTGGAGCCTCGGTGGGGGTGTAAGTGGGGAGTGGTCATACGCCGAGGGCGGGGAGGATCACGGCGTCGATGTAGTGCGAGAGGTAGTCGGCGTCGGGCGCCCGGTCCTCGATGAGCGGGCGGGCGAAGAAGCCGCCGATCATCATGTGGGCGACGAACGGGACGGCGGGGTTGTCCGCCGCCAGCTCGCCGCGCTCGACCGCGCGCCGGAGCATCGCGTCCAGCGCCGCCATCTCGGGCTCGACCAGCACGTCGCGCAGCGCCCGGTGGAGCTCTTCGTTGCTGTGCACCGCGTGCCCGAGCCCTCGCATGAGGGCGGCGTCCTTCGCCATCCGTTCCGTGTCGGCCCGGCACACCATGGCCTGGAGGTCACCGCGCACCGTGCCGGTGTCGATGTCCGCCAGGGAGACCGGCTTGTTGTGCCGCAGGGCCTTCGCCACCAGCTCCGGCTTGCCCTTCCACTGGCGGTAGAGGGTCGCCTTGCTGGAGTGCGTCCGCGCGGCCACGGCGTCCATCGTCAGGGCGTCGTAGCCGACCTCGCGCAGGAGTGCGAGCACCGCCTCGTAGAGCTCGGCCTCGCGCTCGGGGGTCAGCCGGGTGCGGCGTCCCGTCGGCTTGGGTGTTTCCGCAGGCATGCCGCGCACCTCCCCTTCACGGAGTCCGTACGAAACGGTTTCGTACACCACGAGGGTAAGGCGGAGTCTTCGCCACCGGGAGCGAAACGACTTCGTTTCGATGGTGTTCTGCGTCACGGACCGAGTTGCCGGGGCCCTGCGGGCCCGAAACCATGGAGTGCGTGAGCGACGACGCCTACATCCGCTTCCCCCATCTCCACGGCGATCTGGTCTGCTTCGCGGCGGAGGACGACCTCTGGCTGGCCCCGCTGCCGGGGCCGGGCGCGAAGGCGGGGCGGGCGTGGCGGCTGACCGTCGACCGCACGAGGGTCGGGCACCCGCGCTTCTCGCCCGACGGGCGGCACATCGCGTTCACCAGCTGGCGCAGTCTCGATCCCGAGATCCACCTGACCCCCGTCGACGGCGGGCCCGCCCGCCGGCTGACGTTCTGGGGCAGCACGGACACCCGGGTCTGCGGCTGGACGCCGCCGGAGGACGGCGTCTGCCACATCCTGGCGGTCAGCTCGCACGGGCAGCCCTTCTCGTACTTCTCCTGGGCCTACAAGGTGTCCGTCGACGGCGGCCCCGGCGGGCAGCTGCCCTGGGGGCCGGTCTCCGACATCGCGGTCGCGGACGTGGGCGGCGAACACCGGACGCTGATCCTCACCGGCAAGCCGCCGCACGAGCCGGCCTCCTGGAAGCGCTACCGGGGCGGCGCCACGGGCCGGCTGTGGCTGCAGTGCACCCGGCTGCTGCCGGACCTCGGCGGCCACCTGGACTCGGTGATGTTCGTCGGCGACCGCATCGCCTTCCTCTCCGACCACGAGGGCGTCGGCAACCTCTACTCCTGCCGCCCCGACGGCTCGGACCTGCGCCGCCACACCGACCACGAGGACTTCTACGCCCGGCACGCCGCCACCGACGGCAGCCGCGTGGTCTACCAGTGCGGGGGCGCCGTGTGGCTGGCCGAGGACTTCGGCCCCGGCGGCCGGCCGCGCCGGCTGGACCTGCGGCTCGGCGGGCCGCGCGCGGGCCGGCGCACGTACCAGGTGCAGGCCGCCCGGAACGTGGAGTCGCTGAGCGTGGACGGCACGGGCCGGGCCAGCGCGGTGCAGGTGCGCGGCAGCCTGTACTGGCTGACCCACCGCGACGGCCCGGCCCGCGCCCTCGTCGACACCCGCGGGGTGCGGGTGCGGTACCCGGAGATGCTGGGCCCGACCGGCCGGGTCGCCTACGTCACGGACGCCGAGGGCGAGGACGCCATCGAGATCGCCCAGCTGCCGCGGGCCGCGGGCCCCTCCGCACCGCGCCGGCTGGCGGCGGGCGCCATCGGCCGGGTGCACGAGCTGCTCGCCTCGCCGGACGGCGGACGGCTGGCCGTGGCCGCGCACGACGGGCGGCTGCTGCTGGTGGACGCCTCGGCCGAGGGCGACGGGGAGGTCACCGAGCTGATCCGGTCCGCCAACGGGCCCGTACGGGACCTGGCCTTCTCCCCCGACTCGGCCTGGCTGACGTGGTCGCACCCCGGCGTCGGGCGCTCGCTGCGCCAGATCAAGATCGCCAAACTGGCCGACCGGACGGTCGTGGACGTCACCAACGGCCGCTTCGAGGACGAGCAGCCGGTCTTCACCCGCGACGGCCGCTACCTCGCCTTCCTCTCCTGGCGCGGCTTCGACCCGGTCTACGACGTGCACACCGGCGACCTGTCCTTCCCGCTGGGCTGCCGCCCCTACCTCGTACCGCTGTCGTCCGCCACGCCGTCGCCGTTCGCCCTGACCGCGGAGGGCCGTCCGGCGGGCGGCGGGCTCGACCTGGACGACACCGGCGACACCGAGGGCTCGGTCCTGGTGCAGGCGGAGGGCCTGGAGAGCCGGGTGACGCCGTTCCCGGTGGCGGCCTCGAAGTACTCCGCCCTCCACCCGGTCAGCGGCGGCGGGCTGGTGTGGCTGCGCTGGCCGATCTCGGGCGCGCTCGGCGAGACCTTCGCCAACCCGGCCGACACCACCGGGCGCCCCACACTGGAGCACTTCGACCTGACCAAGGCCAAGCGCACCGAACTCACCTCCTCCCTGGACTGGTTCGCGGTCAGCGGCGACGGCACCCGGCTCGTCGTCAACGACGAGGGCGACCTGCGCGTCGTGCCGGCCACCGACCCCGCGGACTCCGACTCGACCGTCTACGTCGACATGCGGCGCATCCTCCACGAGGTCGACCCCGCCGCCGAGTGGCGCCAGGCGTACGCCGAGGCCGGCCGCATCGTCCGGGCGTACTTCTGGGAGCCCGGCATGTGCGGCGTCGACTGGGACGCGGTGCTGGAGCAGTACCGCCCGCTGGTCGAACGGGTCGCCTCCCCCGACGAGTTCGCCGACCTGCTGCGCGAGGTCCTCGGCGAGCTCGGCACCTCGCACGCCTACGTCACGCCCGCCCGCCGCAACGAGGGCCCGCCGCACTACCAGCGCGCCATCGGCCTGCTCGGCGCCAACCTGACCCATCAGAAGGACGGCTCCTGGACCGTGCGGCGCATCCTGCCCGGCGAGTCCTCCGACTCCAAGGCCCGTTCGCCGCTGGCCGGTTCCGGCATCCGCGAGGGCTGGGCGCTCACCCACGTCGACGGGCGGCCGGTGGACCCCGTCACCGGCCCGTACCCGCTGCTGGCGGCGGCGGGCGGCACGACCGTGGAGCTCACCTTCCGGCCGCCCGAGGGCGAGGAACACGCACGCCGGGTGGCGGTCGTGCCGCTGGTCGACGAGCGGCCGCTGCGCTACCAGGACTGGGTGACCAAGCGCCGCGCGGTCGTCCACGAGCTGAGCGACGGCACGTGCGGCTACCTGCACATCCCCGACATGGGCGGCTCCGGCTGGGCGCAGTTCAACCGCGACCTGCGGATGGAGATGTCCCGCCGGGCCCTGATCGTCGACGTCCGCGGCAACGCCGGCGGCAACATCAGCGAGCTCGTCGTCGAGAAGCTCACCCGCACCATCATCGGCTGGGACCTCACGCGCGACGCCCAGCCGGTGTCGTACGCGAGCAACGCCCCGCGCGGCCCGGTCGTCGCCATCGCCGACGAGATGACGTCCTCCGACGGCGACATGATCACCGCGGCGTTCAAGCTGCAGGGCATCGGCCCGGTGGTCGGCCTGCGCACCTGGGGCGGCGTCGTCGGCATGACCGGCCGGCACCGCCTCGTCGACGGCACGTCGATCACCGTGCCGATGAACGCCGCGTGGTTCGACGCCTACGGCTGGGGCGTGGAGAACCACGGCGTGGAGCCGGACATCGAGGTCGACCGCACCCCGCTCGACTGGGCCGAGGGCCGCCACAAGCAGCTGGACGACGCGGTGCGGCTCGCGCTCGACCTGCTGGAGCAGCACGGCGCCGCCGAACCGCCCGACTACTCGGGCGTGCCGGACCTGCGCCGGCCGAAGCTGCCGCCGCGGGGGTGATTGGGCCCCACATACGGGCCCCGGGACACACGGATACGGCCCCGGACACGCGTCAGGGGCGCACCCGGCGTCCCGGGTGCGCCCCTGAACCGCGGGCAGGGCGGCGCCTACTGGCGGTCGTCGAGCTCGTCGCGGATGTCGTCGAAGGACTGCTGACCGCCTTGCCGCTGCGACTGCTGTCCTTGCTGGCCCTTCTGCTGGCCCTGCTGCCCCTTCTCGCGGACCTTGTCCTGCGCCTGCTGGCCCTTCTGCTGTGCCTGTTGCTTGGCGCTCTGGGCCTTCTGCTTGGCCTGTTGCGCCTTGTTCTGCATCTCGTCCTTGATGCCCATGCGTGTTCACTCCTAGGGGAGGTCGGGGAAGTGGGCGAGACCAGCCTCACACGCTCGGACATACGGCGCATTTCGATCAGTGACGCTGTGTGCCCGGGCGTCCGGAGGTCTCCTCGGCGTCCGCCGCGCCGCCCGCGCCCACCAGCCCGATCCGCATGCCGGACAGGCGCGGCCCGGCGCGCCGCATCTCGCGCGCCCCGCCCAGGGCGAGCAGCCCCGGCAGCGCGCCCCGCAGCGGCTGCACGGCGCGCAGCCACGGCTGTGCGTAGACGTGCGCCGAGCGGCGCTCGATGCCGTCCACCAGCCGGTCGACGGCCGGGCCGAGGGGGTAGGTGCGGTTCGCGGGCCAGGGCAGCCGGGCGCGCAGGGCGCGCATCGCCTCGTGCTCGTCGGCGCCGCGCACCATGTCGGTGTCGGTCCAGCTCAGGTAGGCGACGCCCACGCGGACGCCGGTGTGGCCGACCTCGGCGCGCAGGCCGTGCGCGTACGCCTCCACTCCCGCCTTGGACGCGCAGTAGGCGGTCATCAGGGGTGCGGGGACGATCGCGGCGAGGGAGGCGATCTGCAGGAGGTAGCCGCGGCTCTCGGTGAGGTGCGGCAGGAAGGCGCGGCCCGTGACCGCGCTGCCGACGAGGTTCACCTCGACGACGCGGCGCCAGGCGTCGGGGTCCGAGCCGGCCAGCGGGCCCCCCGTGGCGACCCCGGCGTTGGCGACGACGACGTCCACTCTGCCGAAACGATCCTTCACCTCGGCCGCCACCCGGGTCATCGCCGCCTGGTCGGTGACGTCGGCGTGCCAGTGGGCGGCCGCGCCGGCCGGCAGCGACTCGGCGACCCGGCGCAGCCCGTCGGGCTCCAGCCCGACGAGGGCCACGCGCGCGCCGCGCCCGGCGAGCTTGCGGGCCAGCGACTCGCCCACCCCGCGGGCGGCTCCGGTGACGACGGCGACCCGGCCGTCGAGGTGCGTACCGGCCCTCATCGCGCGACCTCCGCCCGGGCGGGCGCGGGGCGGGTGTGGCCGGGGGCGCGCAGGACGTGGTACTCGCTGAAGTCGATGCGGCGGGTGACCCTGCGGAACTCGGCGGTGGTGCCGGGCCAGACCGTGGTGTTGCGGCCGCTCGCGTCCAGGTACCAGCTGTCGCAGCCGGTGTTCCACACGGTGCGGGTCATGCGCTGCTGGAGCATGTGGTTCCAGGCGCGGACGGCGGAGGGCCGGGCGTCGAGGGCGGCCCGGCCGCCGAGGGCGTCGAGCTGGCGCAGGTAGTCGGCCATGTAGTTCAGCTGGGCCTCGATCATGAGGATCATCGAGCTGTTCCCGAGGCCGGTGTTGGGGCCGATGATGGTGAGGAAGTTGGGGAAGCCGGCGGCGCTGGAGCCGCGCAGGGCCGCCATGCCGTCCTTCCACTCCTCGGCGAGGGTGGTGCCGCCCGCGCCGGTGACCCGCTGGGCGATCGGCATGTCGGTGACGCGGAACCCGGTGCCGAAGACGATCGCGTCGGCCTCGGCCTCGGTGCCGTCGGCGGCGACGAGCGTGGAGCCGCGCACCTCGGCGAGGCCGGAGGCGACGACGTCGACGTTGGGGCGGGTGAGGGCGGGGTAGTAGTCGTTGGACAGCAGGATGCGCTTGCAGCCGATGCGGTAGTCCGGCAGGAGCTTGGCGCGCAGCGCCGGGTCCTTGACGGCCTTGCGCAGGTGGGAGACGGCCAGCCGCTCTATGAACCCGAGCCGTTCGGGGTGCTTGGTGAAGAGCCCCACCTGCAACTCCCGTGCGCTCCACAGCAGTCCGCGGCGCAGCGCCCGGGTGGCCGGGACCCGCTCGTGCAGCCAGCGTTCGGCGTCGGTGATCCGGCGGTCGGCGCGCGGCAGGACCCAGGGCGGGGTGCGCTGGAAGAGGGTGAGGTGCCCGACGTCCGGCTGGATGCTGGGGACGATCTGGATGGCGGAGGCGCCGGTGCCGATCACCGCGACGCGTCTGCCGCGCAGTTCGACGTCGTGGTCCCAGCGGGCGGAGTGGAAGACGGCGCCGGGGAAGGAGTCCAGGCCCGGCACGGCCGGCAGCCGGGGGTCGGACAGCGGACCGGTGGCGGAGACGAGGACGTCGGCGCTGTAGGGGCCGTCCGCCGTCCCGATCTCCCACCGCAGTCCGTCGGCGTCCCAGCGGGCGCTGTGGACCTCGGCGTTCAGCCGCAGGTGCGGCCGCAGGCCGAAGGTGTCGGCGACCCGTTCCAGGTAGGCGCGGATGTGCGGCTGGCCGGAGAAGTTGCGCGGCCAGGCGGGGTGCGGGGCGAAGGAGAAGGAGTACAGGTGGGAGGGGACGTCGCAGGCGCAGCCGGGGTAGGTGTTGTCCCGCCAGGTGCCGCCGACGGCGCCGGCGCGCTCCAGGACGACGAAGTCGGTGATGCCCTCGCGGCGCAGTCGTACCGCCGCGCCCAGCCCGCCGAACCCCGAACCGATCACCGCCACCCGTACGTGCCGCCGTACGTGCTCGACCATGCCGCCTCCCGAGAGCCTGCTTGCCCGACTGCGCCAGTAATCACTGGCACAGTGGGAGCGTAGGGCAGGTGGCGGCCGGGGCGGTAGAGGCACGAGGCGGCGGGCCGAGGGCCGTTCGCACGTAGGCTTCCGGCGTGGCGAAGAACGACGAGAGGGCTTCCGGCGGCAGCGGAGGCGAGCGTGAGTACCGCATGGCGGAGCTGGCGGAGAAGGCCGGCATCACCGTCCGCACGCTGCGCTTCTACCGCGAGCGCAAGCTCATCCCGCCGCCGCGCCGCGAGGGCCGCATCGCCTGGTACGGCGAGCACCACCTCGCCCGGCTGCGGACCGTCGCCGCCCTGCTGGAACGCGGCCACACCCTCGGCGGCATCGCCGACCTGCTGACGGCCTTCGAGTGCGGACGCGACGTGGGTGAACTCCTGGGCCTGGCGGGGGCGGCGATCACCACCCCCTGGTCGGAGGAGGCGGCGGTCCGCCTCAGCCCCGAGGAGCTCGCCGACCGCTTCGCGGGCCAGGTCACCCCGGAGAACCTCACCGCCGCCCTGGAGCTCGGCTACCTCGCGGCGGACGGCGACGAGATCGTCCACATCAGCCGCCGGCTCCTCGACGCCTCGACCGCGCTCGTCCGCCAGGGCGTCCCGCTCTCCGCGGTCCTCACGGCCGCCCACGAGGTGCGCGCCCACGCGGACGCCCTGGCCGAGACGTTCACGTCCCTGATCGGCGCCCACGTCCTCCCCCGCACGGACGACGTCCCCGCGGCCCTGGAACGCCTCCGCCCCGTCGCCCGCACGGTCGTCGACGCCGAGCTCTCGCTGGCCATGGACCGCCGCCTCCGCACGGCACTGACGCCGGACGCGGGGAAGCGGTAGCCCCCGGACGGGGCACTACCGCTTCCCCCCAGGCTCCCCCGGGCTCGCCACGCCGTGGTCCTTCGGAGTCATCCAGCCGGCGGGGCCGAAGCCCTGCCGCCTCGGCGCGAAACGGCGCGTTCCGGTCGGAAGAACGGAGCGCGCCCTTTCATTTCTTCTCGTCCGGAATTCCGATTTCGCAAGACTCAAACAGCGCTGGCCGGAAGATGACAAGAAGGCACCGCGCCTGGTTATCGACGACCGGGCCGTGGCACTGTGGATGGCGGGGGAGACACCCCCGGGATATTCCGACGAGAGGAGATCTTGATATGACTTTCAAGGAGACTTACGAGGCGCCGCTTTTCCTGGCCGCAGGTGACTTCCGCACGGCCACCGGCTGGCTCTTCCGCGGCAGCGCCGACCTGCTCGGCGGCTCGATGGTCTGATCAGGCGCCTGATCAAGATTCTGATCAACCGCCTGATCGATCGTTAGGAAACAGCTGATGCCGAGCCACGGTACGCCTTTCTTCTTCGCATTCTCCGACAGCGAGGCCGGGTGTGCCGTGGCCCGGCACCTGTGCCGGGAAACAGCCGGCCTGCGAATTATTGAATACGATTCCGGCCGCCCCTGGATTGTGGGGCTGTGGGATGACGACGGAATCGCCGTCGCACGAGCCGGCAACAAGGCCGTCGTCCTGATCGGCACCCTGCCGAAGCTGGGAAACGGACTGGGCTCCCGTGTCGAGCGGTTGCGTGATCTGAGTGAACTGGACGGCCTGAGTTCGTCCGTGCCGGGCGAGTTCCATCTCCTCGCCACGCTGGGTGGCGCCATGCGGGTTCAGGGCACCGCCTACGGAACCAGGCGGGTCTTCCACACCCGAACCGAAGGCACCGAGGTGGTGGCCGACCGGGCCGCGCTGTTGGCCGAGTTGATTGACGCCCCGCTCGATCTGACGGCCGTCGCGATGCGTCTCGTGCAGCCGGTGATCGCACCGCTCGACCGACGGGTCATGTGGCAGGGGGTGTCCGCAGTCCAGCCCGGCTGGCAGTTGACGCTCCAGCACGATGGGCGGGCTCGCCACCTGCGTTGGCACCGGCCGCCCGAGCCGCACCTGGCGCTGACAGCAGGTGCCGCAGCGGTCCGGTCCGCCATGGCGGATGCAGTGGGTGCCAGAACCCACCTCGGCGGACTGATCAGTGCCGATCTGTCCGGAGGAATGGACTCGACCTCGATCTGCGCACTCGCCGCCAGAGACGGAGCTGCGAAGCTGATCGCCTGCAGCGCCACCGGCGAGGAGTCGGAGAACCAGGATGGGTACTACGCCCGTCTCGCCGCCGAGCAGATGCCGGGCACGGAGCATTTCGTCCTGCCGAAGGGCGAGCTGCCACTCTTCTACAGCGGGGTGGTGGACGAGCGGAGCCGGACGGACGCCCCCTCGATCTTCGCCATTTCACGTGACCGGGCGACGGTTCTGAATGCCCGGATGGCCGAGCGGGGATCACGGCTGCATCTCACCGGTTACGGCGGCGACCACCTCTTCCTGGGGTCACCCGTGCACTACCACGGTCTGCTGCCGCATCGGCCCCTGCTCAGCCTCCAGCGGATCCGGGCCTTTCGGATCATCCGCTCCTGGCCCTGGCGCGAGGTGATTCCACAGCTCGCCGACCGTCGCTCCTTCCGGTCCGCCCTCGCCGGGCTGAGCGCGCACCGTTCGGGCAGCCTCAGTCTGACCACCCCTGCGCTGGGCTGGGCACCCCAGCCGCACGTCCCCGTGTGGCTCACTCGGGACAGCCGTGATGTGATCCAGAGGGAGTTCACCGAGGTGGCCCGGGACGCCGTGCCGTACGCCGCCACCACCGGGCGTCACAACGAACTGGCTGTCATCTACGGTGGGACGCAGGACATGCGCGCGATGGCCGAGATCTCCCGGCACGCCGGTGTGCCGGTAGCGACTCCCTACTTCGACGACCAGGTGGTCGACGCGGCCCTGTCCGTCCGGATCGAGGACAGGGTTACGCCCTGGGAGTACAAGCCGCTACTGGCAGCGGCCATGCGGGGCGTCGTCCCGGACACCTGTCTGTCGCGCACCACCAAGGGCGACGGAACGCCGGACGAGGTGGGGGGGCTCTACCGCCACCGGGACGAGCTCGCCGCACTCTGGGAGGACAGCGCGCTCGCCGCGCTCGGCCTGGTCGACCAGGAGGCACTGCGCCGCTCGTGCACCCGGCCGGGCTCGCCCGAAATGAAAGACGGCGCCATCGGGGCCGTCCTCGCCTGTGAAGTCTGGCTGCGGACGGCCCACAACGGACACTCCCGAAGGACGATCTCATGACTCTGCGGCTCAGCAAGCACCTCACGTTGGCCGAGACCGATTTCGGTGCGGCGATGCTCGACCAGCGGAGCGGTAAGTACTGGCAACTCAACCCCACCGCGGCGGTGGTCGCCCGGACGCTTCTGGACGGGGGCACGCCCGAGGACGCCGTCCGTGCCGTCACCACGAGGTTCGACGTGGACGAGGCCCGTGCCTCCGCCGACGTGCACGGTCTGGTGGAGGCGATGCGTGCCGCGGGGGTGGTGCAAGGATGAGCATGACCCTCGTCCTGAGCCGCGACCGGCGGAAGCGGCCACTGGGCCTGCGGCTGCGGACCCGGGCCGCCATCGTCGTCGCCCGGCCGCTCAGCTTCCTCCCGCCGCACCGGCTGCTGCGGGTGCTGGGTGTGGTCCGCCGGGGAGCCCGGCCGGCCACCGTCGAACAGGCCACCGTCGCGCGCGAGTCCGTGCTCGCGGGGAGTCTCGCGCTCAACGGCCTGCGCGCCTGCCTGCCGCGGTCGTTGGCGGCCGCCCTGCTCTGCCGGACGTTCGGGGTGTGGCCCACCTGGTGCGTCGGCACCCGCGCCGCGCCGCCGTTCGCGGCCCACGCTTGGATCGAGGCGGAGGAGCAACTGGTCGGCGAGCTGGGGGCCTACGAGAGCTACGCCCGGCTGATGACCGTGCCGCCCGTTCATCGATAGAGACCGCCCCCAGGGCCTGCATCGGCGGGTCCTGGGGCCTCACTGTGCTTCTCCGGTGTGCTGCCGGAATCTGACCGGTCCTGGCCGCACGCGCGACCTGCCCCGCCTCGGCTGGTCTCCGAAGCCGTGCGCACCTTCCCCTGTGGGCCGGTTAGCTCTTCAGGTCGTACGCGACGGTCACCGGCGCGTGGTCGCTCCACCGCTCGGCATGGCTGGCGGCGCGCTCGACGCGGGCCTTCAGGGCGCGGTCCGCGAGGCCGGGGGTGGCGACCTGGTAGTCGATGCGCCAGCCCGAGTCGTTGTCGAAGGCGCGGCCGCGGTAGGACCACCACGAGTAGGGGCCCTCGACGCCCGGGTGGAGGGCGCGGACGACGTCCACGTACTCCGTGAAGACCTTCGTCAGCCACTCCCGCTCCTCGGGGAGGAAGCCGGCGCTCTTGCGGTTGGCCTTCCAGTTCTTGAGGTCGGCCTCGGTGTGGGCGATGTTCCAGTCGCCGCAGACCACGACCTCGCGGCCGTCCGCCGCCGCACGGGCCTTCAGGGCCACCAGGTACGGCAGGAACTCCGCCATGAAGCGTTCCTTCTCGTCCTGGCGCTCCGTGCCCACCTCGCCCGAGGGCAGGTAGAGGCTGGCCACCGTCACGCCCGGCAGGTCGATCTCGGCGTAGCGGCCGCTGCCGTCGAACTCCGCCGAGCCGAAGCCGATGCGCACCGCGTCCGGCTCGCGCCGGGAGTAGAGGGAGACGCCCGCGCGGCCCTTGGCCGCTGCGGGGGCGTGCACGACGTGCCAGCCGTCGGGGTCGCGCACCTCGTCCGGGAGCTGGTGGGCCTCGGCGCGCACTTCCTGGAGGCAGACCACGTCGGCCTCGGTCTGCGCCAGCCACTCGACGAAGCCCTTCTTCGCGGCGGCGCGCAGTCCGTTCACATTTGCGGTGGTAACGGTGAGCATCCGGGCACGATACCGACTCCCGGAAACCCCTGCCGACCGGCCGCCGTCCGCCCGTACCATCGCCGGCATGGAGATCATGACCGTCGCCTACGACCACCCCGACGCCCTGAAGCTCAATGACCAGGTGCAATTGGAGTACGCCGAGCGGTACGGCGAGGGCGATCTCACCCCCTTGGACCCCGCGCAGTTCGCCCCGCCACGTGGCCTGTATCTCATCGCCTACGACGGCGGCACCCCCCTCGCCACCGGCGGCTGGCGCGCCATGGAGCGCAACGCCGAGGGCTACGCGGACGGCGACGCCGAGCTCAAGCGCATGTACGTGGTGCCCGAGGCCCGCGGCCGGGGCCTGGCCCGCCGCATCCTGGCCGCCCTGGAGGACAGCGCGCGGCGGGCGGGGCGGCTGCGCATGGTGCTGGAGACGGGCAACCGGCAGCCGGAGGCCATAGCCCTCTACACCTCCAGCGGGTACGTCCCGGCCGTGCCGAAGTTCGGCCTCTACCGCTCCTACGACAGCAGCCGCTGCTTCAGCAAACCGCTGACCGGCCAGAGCCCGGTCTAGGGCGTGTCCGCAAAGTCCCGCCTGGCCCGCGACGCTCCCCCAGCTACCGCTGGGAGGTGCCCCCAGGCACGCACGCTCGCCGCGTTGTCGGGATCACCCAAGTACGCCCAGTACGAGGGCGACCCTCCGCCTTGCGATCTCCCCCAGCTACCGCTGGGAGGTGCCCCCAGCACCAGACGCCGCGGGCCACGCCCTTCGGGCGTACGGCGCTACTTTGCGGACACGCCCTAGGGGGCCGGCTGACCGCCGCCGCCGTGGCCCGCCGCGATCGCGGCCTCCACCTCCGCCCGCACCCGCTCCGCCGGGTACCGCCGGACCTCGCCGAACGGCGCGAGCACCCGGTCGGTCGTCCCGGGGTCCTCCTCGCGGACCTCGGCCATCAGGACCGTGCTGCCCGGCGGCACCTCCGCCGCCAGCATCTCCAGCGCCGCGTTCGAGGCGGTGGCCCCACGGGCGTCGTGGACGCCGCCGATCAGGCCGCCCGCCCCGAAGCCGATGATGACGCCGAGCGGCCCGCCGAGGATGCCCAGCAGCCCGCCGAGCAGCCCGCCCATGGCGAACGCGGGGGCCGTACCGGTGTTGTCGGCCGCGTCGGGGAAGTCCAGGGCACCCTCCGCGTCCCGTGCGATCACCGCGCCCTCGCGCAGCGTGATGTCGCCGTCGGCGTGCGCCTGGCGCAGGGCGTCCAGCGCCCGGTGACCCTTGCGCGGGCTGTCGGCATTGAGGAACAGGACGTTGTCGTTCACAGCTTCCACTCTTGGGCCTGTTCCCCTCCCCCGCACCTCAGTCGCCGCCCTCCGGGCCCGTCTCCCCCGCCGCCCGCACCGCGTCCGTCAGGTCCAGCGTCGCCTCGGCCCCGCCGCCCGCCGGGTTGGCGAAGGCCAGCCCCGCCCCCAGCACCTTCGCCTGGCCCACCGCGATCGTCAGCCCCAGGCCGAGCCCCGCGCCCGAGCCCGTGCGGAACCGCTGCGGCCCGCTCGCCAGCAGGTGTGCCGGGAAGCCGGGCCCGCCGTCCCGCACCCGTACGAGCCCGCCGTCGACCTCCGCGACCACCGGGGCGTTCCCGTGCCGGAAGGCGTTGGTGACGAGGTTGGTCAGTATCCGCTCCACCCGGCGGGCGTCCGTCTCGACGAGGCAGTCGTGCACGATCCGTACCTCCGCCGCCTCCTGCCCCGGCCCCGCCGCCCCCCGCACCGCCCGCCGGGTCAGCTCGCCCAGCGCCCGTACGTCCGTGTCGGCGCGCTCCGCGTCACCGTCGAGCCGGGCCACCTCCAGGACGTCCTCCACCAGCGACCGCACCCGCTGCGCCCGTTCGCGGACCATCTCCGCGGGCCGGCCCGGCGGCAGCAGCTCGGCGGCGGCCACCAGGCCGGCGACGGGTGTGCGCAGTTCGTGGGCGATGTTGGCGGTGACCTCGCGTTCGGCCTGGAGCCGCGCGGCCAGCGCGTCGGCCATGGTGTTGACGGCGTGGATCAGCCGGGCGATCTCGTCCTTGCCGCCCCGCGGCCGCAGCCGGGCCCCGGCGTCGCCGTCCGCGATGCGTTCGGCGGTCCGCGCGGAGGCGTTCAGCCGGCGGCCGACGACCGTCGCGAGGCCCACCCCGACGATGCCGGCCAGGGCCGTGCCCGCCCCGCCGGCCAGCCACAGGGCCTCGTCGAGCCCGTCGAGGTTGCGGGCCTGCCGCCGGTAGGAGTGCTTGAGGACGACGATGTCGTCGCGGACGCGCGTCGCACCCCACAGGACCGGCTCGGGGCCGGAGCGGTCCAGGTAGGTGGCGCGCTGTCCCTTCTGGGCGGCCCGGCGCAGCGGCTCGGGCATCCGGTAGGGGTTGAGGAGCACGCGGGGGCGGTCGACGCCGGCGGCGTGGTCCTCGGCCGCCGTCAGCAGCCGCTGGTCGAGGCTGTCGCGCGCGGTCTCCAGCTGGTTGACGGCGGTGCGGTGGTGCACGACGAGGCCGATGAGAACGGCGACCAGTGCGGCCGTGGCGGTGATCGCCACCCCGATCTTCGTGCGCAGACCCATCGGATGCAGACTCCTCGGCTCCTCGGCGGCGGCTGCCGGCTACGGCGTGGGGACGAAGAGCCGCAGGCTGCGCAGCTCGTCGGACTGCTCGGGCGGGAGTCCGTCGGCGACGACGGCGGCCCGGCCGTAGTAGGCGGAACGTTCCTGCCGGACCACGCCGCTGAGCACGACGCGGGCCCGGTACGGCGTGTCCCGGCAGCCCGGCCGGCACCAGTCACCGGTCACGCCGCCCGTCGCCTCGGCGGTCGCCCCGCCCCAGGACCGCCAGCGCAGACCGGTCAGCCGCACGGAGCCCCCGATCTCCAGGGACGCCGGGCCGCGCAGGGCGGGCCTGCCCGGGCCCTCGGTGACGTACACCGGGCCGGTGGTGGCCGAGGCCGTGGGTGCCGGGCCCGCCACCTTGAGCCCGCCGGGATCGGCGCACCCGCAGAGCAGTCCGCCCAGCAGCCCGGCGGCGAGGGCCGTGGCGCCGGACATCGCAAGGAGTGGTCGCACGGGATTCCTCATGCCGGTGTGACGGGGACGGGGCGGAACTGGTTGTACGGAACCGCGCGAGCGGGGGCTGGGCCGGGTCGGACGGAGCGGGGCTGACCGAGCTGGGCTGACGGGCGGGCTTAGCAGGTCGGAACGGGCCCGTGGGGCCATTCGTGCCAAATGTAACCGGCGTGGCTGGTTCGCCGCCCGTGCCCTTGACCGATTCCCGACGCGGGCTCATAGGATCTCGGCGCTCAAGTGGTCCAGTCCAGCCCGTCGCCGCAGTGCCACGGCCCCGGAGGTCACTCATGCACATCGCCCGTCGTACGCTCCTCGGCGCCGTCGCCGGATCCGCCGCGCTCGGTGCCGTGGGCGTGCCCCCCGCGGCGTCGGCGGGGGCCGCGCCCCGGGAGGGCGGCGCCGCCGCGGAGGCGCTGGCCCGGCTGTTGCCCCGTCACCACGCCCAGGTCGCCTTCCGCACCGTCCCGCGCCGCGGCGGCCACGACGTCTTCCGGGTGTCCGGTGCGGCCGGCCGGATCACGGTCGAGGGCACCACCCCGGCCGTGCAGCTCACCGGCTTCCACCGCTACCTCCGGCAGGTCGCCCACGCGCACTTCTCCTGGAGCGGCGAGCAGACCGCGCTGCCCGGCCGCCTCCCCGCCGCCGGCGCCCCGCTCACCGGCAGGGCCAACGTCGCCCACCGCTTCGTCCTCAACGACACCAACGACGGCTACACCGGCCCCTACCACGACTGGGACTACTGGGAGCACGAGATCGACGTGCTGGCCCTGCACGGCTTCAACGAAGTGCTGGTCTACGCGGGCGCCGACGCCGTCTACCACCGCACCTTCACCGCCCACGGTTACAGCGACGCCGAGGTCCGCCGGTGGGTTCCCGGCCCGGCCCACCAGCCGTGGTGGCTGATGCAGAACATGTCCTCCTTCGGCGGCCCCGTCTCCCGCGAGCTCCTCGACCGCCGCACCGACCTGGCGCGCAGGATCGTGGCGCGCCTGCGCGAGCTGGGCATGACGCCCGTCCTGCCCGGCTACTACGGCACCGTGCCACCCGGCTTCGCCGACCGCAACAGCGGTGCCCGCACCATCCCGCAGGGCGACTGGATGGGCTTCCCCCGCCCCGACTGGCTCGACCCGCGCACGCCCCACTTCGCCGCGGTGGCGCGCACGTTCTACCGGACGCAGCAGGAGCTGTACGGCGCGACCTCGATGTACAAGATGGACCTGCTGCACGAGGGCGGCAGCCCCGGCGACGTACCGGTCGGCGACGCCGCCCGGGCCGTGGAGAAGGCCCTGCGCGCCGCGCACCCGGGTGCGATCTGGGCGATCCTCGGCTGGCAGCGCAACCCCCGGCGCGAGATCACCGACGCCGTCGACCGGTCCAGGATGCTCGTCCTCGACGGACTCTCCGACCGCAAGGCGGCCATCACCGACCGCGAGGCGGACTGGGGCGGCACCCCCTACGCCTTCGGCTCCATCTGGAACTTCGGCGGCCACACCGCGCTGGGCGCCAACGCCCCCGACTGGGCGGCGCTCTACCACCGGTGGCGGACGAAGTCCGGCAGCGCCCTGCGCGGGATCGCCGCCATGCCCGAGGCCGCCGACAACAACCCCGCGGCCCTCGCCCTCCTGTCCGACCTCGCCTGGACGGACGGGCCGGTGGACCTGACGGCCTGGTTCGAGCGGTGGCACGTCAGCCGCTACGGCGCCCATGACGCCGGCGCCGCCCGCGCCTGGGACGTGCTGCGCCGCACCGCCTACGGCACGACCCGCGCCGACGGCTGGAGCGAACAGGCCGACGGCCTCTTCGGCGCCCGCCCGGACCTGTCCGCCGACCGCGGCGGCACCTGGTCGCCCCGGCAACTGCGCTACGACGCGGCAGAGTTCGACAAGGCGCTGCCCGCGCTGCTGTCGGTGGCCCCGGAGCTGCGCGGCAGCACGGCCTACCGCAGCGACCTCCTCGACGTCACGCGCCAGTGCGTGGCCAACCGCAGCCGGCAGCTCCTGCCGCGCATCAAGGCCGCGTACGAGGCCGGCGACCGCGACCGTTTCGGCGACCTCGCGCAGCAGTGGCTGGACTGGACGGACCTGCTGGAGCAGGTCGTCGCCACGGACGAACGCCACCTGCTGGGCGGCTGGATCGCCGATGCCCGGGCCTGGGGGGTTTCGGACGACGAGCGCGACCGGCTGCAGGCCGACGCCCTCTCCCTGCTGACCGTCTGGGGCCCGCGCGCCTCGGCCGACGCGGGCAAGCTGCACGACTACGCCAACCGGGAGTGGTCCGGCCTGGTCGGGGGCCTCTACCGGCTGCGCTGGAAGACGTACTTCACCGAACTGGACGCGGCCCTGGACGAGGACCGCGAGCCCCGGCCGGTCGACTGGTTCACCCTGGAGGACCGCTGGACCCGCCGGCCTCCCGCCCTCCGCGCCCGCCCCACGGGCGACATCGTCCGCGTGGCGAGGACGGTGGCGTCCCGGCTGTGAACGCACGACGCCGGGCGGACCCGGAGATCCCGGGCCGCCCGGCGTCGTACGTGTCGTCGGTACTACGTGTCGTCAGTGCGTGGTGTCAGCGCTTCTTGGGCGCGTTGACCGTGCCCTCGCCGCCGGCCAGCTTCCACTCCTTGTGGAAGATGTCCAGCGGGATCCGCCGCTCGAACAGCGGCGTACCGAAGATCTTCAGCTGTGCCTGCAGCGCGCCGGTCAGGTCCACGCCGCCGTAGGCGGCCCACTTCCCGGTGGCGGACGCCTTGCCGTCGCTGGACGCGGTGGCGGTGCCCTCGCCCTCCGCCCGCAGGTACGGCGACAGGTTGGCGCTCACGCCCACCGCGCCGTACAGACCGACGGACGCCTCCGCGCCCAGCGCGGCCTTGACCTTGCCGGAGGCGGTCGCCGTGGCCCGCACGGGGCTGGCGTTCATGGCGGCCCTGCTGTCGGAGGACCAGCCCTTGCCCCAGGTGTAGGCGCCGCCGACCTTGAAGTCGCCGGTCATCTCCTGCTTCACGTCGACGCTGAGCTTGCCCTCGGCGTCGACCTGGAGGTAGCAGGTGAGGTCGAGGTTGACCACGACCGGCACGGGGCCGACCTGGATGACGGGGTCGGCGTGCAGCTTGGCGAGGGGGAGCCGCAGCGGCTTGTCCGCGGTGGTGGCCGACGCCTGTCCCTTCAGCTCCCACGCCGAGGACCAGTCGCCGGACAGCGACAGGCCGGCGGTGCCGGGGCCGCGGCCGCTGCTCTTGCCGTTGTAGGAGAAGTCGACCTCGGGGGCCAGCTGGACGAAGCCCCGCGCCGACGCCTCGGCCTGGACGGGAGAGCCCTGGGGCGTGGGGATGGCGGCCCCCACGTCGAGCCGCAGGCTGCCCAGCGGCACCTTGGCGCCCTGCGGGCCCACGTGCACGCCGCCCGGCTTGGCCCAGGAGACCTTCACACCCTGGACGAGCGGGTCCACCGCGACGGTGGAGGGGTCGACGGGCACCTTGCCCTTGGCCTCGGAGTCGCCGAGCAGCGCGTCCAGGGTGGCCGGCGCGGTCTTGACCTCGGTGCCCTGCTCGGTCTTGCCGAGCACCTGGGTGACCTTGGCCAGGACGCCCTGGGGGGCGCCGGGCGCGGGCGCGCTGGCGATGACGTCGCCGACGGCCACGTTCGTCTGCGCGGCGGGGGCGGGCGTACCGGACGACGGCGCCTTGGAGGGCTGCGGGGCAACCCCCTTGGGCTTCTTCGAGGCCGCGGCGGGGCCGGATATGACGGCCCGTCCGCTGCTGCGGTCGAACGAGGCGACCTTCAGCGAGGACGAGGCCGCCTTGGGGCCGGAGCCCTTGGCGGAGTGGGCGACGGCGCTCGGTGCGGCGCCCCCCGCGGGGGCGGCCGCCACGGCAAGCTGGGGAGAGGCGCCGCCCGGGGCGGTGGCCGCCACGGGCGCGGCGTCACCGCCCTTGCCGGCGGCGGAGGGGCTCGCACCGGAACAACCGGTCACGGAGAGCAGGGACGCTGCAGTCAGTGCAGGCAGAACGGCATACCTGGTGGTATTGCGCAAAGTTGAGTCCTCGGGAGCGTGAGGTGGGGGCGCCCGGGGGGAGTTCACACCCACGGGCTGCATCACACGGCAACAGGAAGAGCTGCGATCGCCCCTCACGGGATTACCTGAGGTAGCGATCGGCATGATCGTGTCATGGCCCCACGCACCCGAAGAACCGTTTCACCTGCCTCGTAAACATGATCTGACTCACAAAACGGCCACTGGTCCGTACCTAGGGCGGAGTTGGTTCGAAAGTGGACCAATTCCGGGCCCGGACAGGCCCGGTGCGCCCCGGAAGGCCGCCCCGGCCCTCAGGCCCAGGCCCCCGCGGCCGCGGCCTCCGCCGCGTAGGCTTCGAGGCTGCGCGGCTCCCGCCCGAGCACCTGCCGCACCCCGTCGGCGGGCTCCGCGGAGTGACCGCCGCGGTGCATGGCGAACAGGGCACCGAGGGCAGTCACCACGGCCTCCGGGTGCCCCTCGGCGCGCAGCTCCGCCGCGTACTCCTCCGCTGTGAGCTCCTCGAAGCGCATCGGCCGGCCGGCCGCCCGCGCGATCGCCTCCACGGCGGCGCGGAACGTCACCGCACGCGGCCCGGACAGCTCGTAGACCCGGCCGTGGTGGCCCGGACCCGTGAGCACGGCCGCCGCGACCTCGGCGATGTCCTCGGCGTCCACGAACGGCTCGGGCACCTCGCCGATGGGCAGGGCGAGCCGGCCCTCGCGCAACGGCCGGTGCCACAGGTCCTCGCTGAAGTTCTGGTGGAAGTTGTTCGGACGGAGGACCGTCCACTGCGCACCGCTGTCGCGCACGGCCCGCTCCCCCTCGGCCATGCCCTCGCCGAAGCCGGGCCCGACCGCCTCGATGCCGTTCCCGGACAGCGCCACGAAGCGCTCCACTCCCGCGCCCACCGCCAGCGTCACGAAGTCGCCCACCGGGGCCGGGTCGTCGGGCGCCACGAGATACACCGCCGCAGCGCCCGCGACGGCGGGCTCCCACGTCGCCGGGTCCGACCAGTCGAACCGCACCTCCGCCGAGCGGGAGGCCGCCCGGACGCTCTCCCCCGCCTCCCGCAGTCTCCGCACCAGTCGCCGGCCGGTCTTGCCCGTCGCGGCCAGCACCAGAATGTCCTTCGCATGTGTCGTCATGACGAGGAGTCAACCCGCCTCGGCAGCACGCGGACATGGCCGTGCGTCCGGCCCGCATGCCCGATCGTACGGCCGCATAGTGTGAGGCCATGGACCCATTCGACGACCTGTTGCGGGGCATACGCGCCGAGGGCGCCGTGTTCGGGCGGTCGGTGCTCGCACCGCCGTGGGCCCTGCGCTTCACCGACCGTGCGGCACTGACGCTGTGCATCCCGCTGCGGGGCGAGGGCTGGCTCGTCGAGGAGGGCGAGGACGCCGGCCCGCCGCGGTACATCCGGCAGGGCGTGGCGGCCATCGTGCGGGGCCCCCGGCCGTTCGTCTTCACCGACGACCCCGGTTCCGCCGCCCGCCCCGAGGCGTTCCTCGACCTCCGCTGCGCGGACGCCGCCCCGCCCGTCGGCCCGGCCGGCGACCCGGCCGGCGACCCGGCCGGCAGCACCGTCCTGCTCGCCGGCGCCTACCGCGTCCGCAGCGAGGCGTCCCTGCGGCTGCTGCGCATCCTGCCCCCGGTGGCCCTGGTGCCCGACGACCACGACTGCAACGCGCTCTACGACTACCTCGGAGCCCACTTCGACGCGGACGGGCCGGGGCGGCAGACCGTCCTGGACCGGCTGCTGGACTGGCTGCTGGTGTGCACCCTGCGGGACTGGTTCGACCGTCCGGAGGCATGTCCTCCCGCCTGGTACCGGGCGCTGGGCGACGACGTGGTCGGCCCGGTGCTGCGCGCGATGCACGAACGGCCGGCGCACCCGTGGACCCTCGCCGCGCTGGCGGCCGAGGCCGGCGTCTCCCGCACGACCATGGCCGCCCGCTTCACGGCCCGGGTGGGCGAGCCGCCCCTCGCCTACCTGACGCAGTGGCGCATGGACCTGGCCGCCGATCTGCTGGCCGACCCCGCCCACACCGTCGCCGCGATCGCCCGCCGCGTCGGCTACGCGGACGCCTTCGGCTTCAGCTCCGCCTTCAAACGCGTCCGCGGCCTGTCTCCCAGCGAGCACCGCTCGGCGGCCTCCTGACAGTGACCCAGGTCATACCCGTGACGTGAAGAAGGGGGGTTTCCCCCCGGAACGCAAAAATCCCGCCCGATCTGACGATCGGACGGGATTCCCGCTGGCTCCCATTCCGGTTCGGGAACCTTCTGTTGTGGACCTGAGGGGATTTGAACCCCTGACCCCCTCGATGCGAACGAGGTGCGCTACCGGACTGCGCCACAGGCCCTTGCAACGAGTGAAACTCTAGCACCCCCATCGGGGTGCCAGGAAATCCACTCCCCTCCGCCCGCGCTGGTCAGCGTGGGGAGCGGCCCGCCGGGGTCACTCGTTGGCCGCGCGGGGACGGTCGTCGTCGGCGTACTGGTCGAACAGGGGGGTGCGGCCGCGCTCGCGGGGGCGGCGGCGGTAGCGGCCCGCGCGGCGCTCCTCGGCGAGGGGCTTGCGGTCGTCGGCCGGCTCCGCGGTGCTGGAGCGGGCCGAGCTCCAGGCGTCCGGGCCGCCGAGGTCCCCGCCGCCACCGGCCCGCGGGGCGACCGGCGCCGAGACGTACGTCGGCAGCGGGACGGGCACGGGCTCCCAGCCCTCGCCCGCGTTCCGCTCGCGCTGCTGGTCGACCCACTCCGCGTGGTCGGTCTGCTCGACCAGGGCCCGTCGGCCGGCGCTGTGCGGGGACGGGGGCGCCGCGGGCGCCTGGCGGTGGATCACGGTGTCGGCGGAGGCGTCCGCCTCCGGGGCGCCCGCGTGCGCGCGGGGCCGGCCCTCGCGCAGCCGCTGGGCCGCCAGCTCGGCGCGGCGCTGGTCCATGGTGAAGGCGAACCGCCGCCGCTCCTGGATCCGCAGGTAGCAGATGTACGCGCTCAGCAGCACCGCCGGGACGGCCGGGACCCACAGGAAGGCCAGGCCGCCGACGCCCGCGAAGATCGCGCCGACGGTGAAGGCGAGGAAGAGCAGCACCGTGGTCCGGCGCCGGCGGGCGAGGACCTTGGAGCGCCGGGCGCGCTCGGCGGCCGTCTGCGCCGCGGACCCGGGCCCCGGCCCGGCCGCCGGGGCGGACGCGGGTGCCCCCTGGGCGGACGCGGGCGCGCCGAAGGACCGGGCGTCGACCGTTTCGGTCGCGACGTCCGGCTCGGGCGCGCGGGGCTCCGGCTCCGGCTCCGCGGATTCCGCGGAGCCCGGCGCCTCGGCCGGAGCGCGTCCCTCCAGGTCCTTGGCATAACGCCGCTCCATGCCCGCCCGTCCGGACAGCAACCGGATGGCCGTGCTGAAGCGTTCCGTCGGACGGGCTTCATTGAGCTCGTCCTGCCTACGGAGCCACATCGGCACCAAGTAGGCGGCCCAGGCCCCGACGATGACTGCGTAGATCAGGCCGCTGCTGCTCACCCTTCAACGGTAGAGGGGTACGCGCAGCGGATTCCGCCAATTGGCGCGGTGTGTCGCACGATCCGGCTGATATCTCGAACTTTTTTTGTGATTGTTGAGACCGGAACCCAACGAATGCCGTCAATTGACAGTCAAATTCGAACGTTTATTCGTTTATTTTATTTTCGGTGAGCGCAGGTGCCAGCGGGTCAGCAGCCCCTCCGGGACCTCTTCGGCGGTCAGCGCGTAGACCAGGTGGTCCCGCCAGGCCCCATCGATGTGCAGATAGCGCGGGCGCAGCCCCTCTTCACGGAAGCCGAGCTTCTCCACCACGCGCCGGCTGGGCAGGTTCTCGGGCCGGATGCACACCTCGATCCGGTGCAGGCCCACCCGGTGGAAGCAGTGGTCCACCACCAGGGCGACGGCCGCCGGCATCACGCCCCGGCCCGCGACGGCCTCGTCCACCCAGTAGCCGACGTGGGCCGAGCACATCGAGCCCCAGGTGATCCCGGCCACGGTCAGCTGGCCCACGAGCTGGCCGCGGTACTCGATCACGAACGGCAGCATCCGCCCGGCGTGCGCCTCGGCCCGCAGGTGACGGACCATCTGCCGGTAGGTGGGCCGCTGGGCGGCCGGGCTCCCGGGCGGGGGCGGGGGGACGGTCGCCTCCCAGGGGCGCAGCCAGTCGCGGTTGCGCCGGTTGACCTCACGCCAGGCGCGCTGGTCGCGCATCCTTATCGGCCGCAGTGCGACGTCGCCGTCCGCCAGCTCGACGGGCCAGACGTTCATGCCGGGCTTCGCGGGTGGTCGCCGCCGTGCAGCTGGTCCACCGCGTGGACCAGCAGCCGCCCCAGCACCGCCAGTCCGTCGCGCACCCCGCCGGTCGACCCCGGGAGGTTGACGATCAGCGTTCGTCCGGCGACGCCGGCCAGGCCGCGGGACAGCGCGGCGGTGGGGACCTTCGCCAGGCCCTCGGCGCGGATGGCCTCGGGGATGCCGGGGACGTCGTGGTCGAGGACGCGGCGGGTGGCCTCGGGGGTGCGGTCGGTGGGCGAGAGGCCCGTGCCGCCGGTGGTGACGATGACGTCGTACCCGGCGGCCACGCCCGCGCGCAGGGCCTGCTCGACGGGCTCGCCGTCGGGCACGACCAGGGGTCCGTCGACGGCGAAGCCCATCGCGGCCAGCCCCTCGGCGAGCAGCGGGCCTCCCTTGTCCGGGTAGACGCCTGCGGCGGCCCGGTTGGAGGCGGTGACGACCAGCGCGGAGTGCGCTTGGGCGAGGAGGGCCGCGCCGAGCCCGTCCGCGTCCCCGGGGAACGGCACGCCCGCGCCCGGGCGCCCGTCGGGGCCGGCGCTCACGCCCCCGCCCCTGCGCCACCCTCGGGACGGGACCAGTCGCCGGACTTCCCGCCCGTCTTCTCCTCGACCCTGATGTCGGTGATGACGGCGCCCTTGTCGACGGCCTTGACCATGTCGACCACCGTCAGCCCGGCGACGGCGACGGCCGTCATGGCCTCCATCTCCACGCCCGTGCGGTCGGTCGTGCGCACGGTGGCGAGGATCTCCACGGCATCGTCGGCGACGGTCAGGTCGACCGTCACTCCGGACAGGGCCAGGGGGTGGCAGAGCGGGATCAGCTCGGGGGTGCGCTTGGCTCCCATGATCCCGGCGATGCGGGCGGTGGCGAGGGCGTCGCCCTTGGGCAGGCCCTCGCCCCGCAGGAGCTCCACGACGCGCGGTGCGACGATCACCCGGCCGCTGGCCCGGGCGGTGCGGGCGGTGATCTCCTTGGCCGAGACGTCGACCATGCGGGCCGCGCCCGCGGCGTCGAGGTGGGTGAGATGGTCCTGGCCGCTGCTCATCGTTCTCCCGGTCCGGGGCGGGGCCCAGTGGTCCTGTGGGCAGCCACCGTACCCGGCGCGGCGGCCGGTCAGTCGAGAAGTACCACGTCCAGTTCGGCGCCCGGCTCCACGGACGTGGTGTCCTCGGGGACGACGATCAGGGCGTTGGCGTCGGCGAGGGCCTTGACCAGGTGCGACGAGGGTCCTCCGACCGTGCCGACCTTCCCGTCCGCGTAGTGGCCGCGCACGTACTGGCGGCGGCCCCCGGGCGAGGAGGCGATGCCCTCGGGGCACACCGCCCGGACCGTTGCGCGGTCGGTGGAGGGCTCCAGCCCCATCAGGGCGCGGATGGCGGGCCGCACGAAGAGCTCGAAGGAGACGTACGAGCTGACGGGGTTGCCCGGCAGGGCGAACAGCGGGGTGCGGTCGGGGCCGATGCGGCCGAAGCCCTGGGGCTTGCCGGGCTGCATGGCCAGCCGGCGGAAGGAGACGCTGCCCTCGTCGCCGGTCAGCCCGGCCAGGGTCTCCTTGACCACGTCGTACGCGCCGACGCTCACCCCGCCGCTGGTGACGACGGCGTCGGCGCGGATGAGCTGGTCCTCCAGCGTGGCGCGCAGGACGTGGGGGTCGTCCTCGACGGCGCCGACGCGGTAGGCGATGGCGCCGGCGTCGCGGGCGCAGGCGGTGAGCATGAAGCTGTTGGAGTCGTGGATCCGCCCTGCGGCCAGCTCCTCGCCCGGCGGCACGAGCTCGCTGCCGGTGGACAGGACGACCACGCGCGGGCGCGGGCGCACCTTCACGGTGGCCCGGCCGATGGCCGCCAGCAGGCCGATGCGGGCGGGGCCGAGGACGGTGCCGGCGGTGAGGGCGATCTCGCCGGCGGCGACGTCGCTGCCGCGGCGGCGGACGTGGGCGCGGGCGGTGGCGGGGCGGTGGACGCGGACCTCGCCGGAGGCACCGTCGAGGCCCTCGCCGCGGGCGGCCATGGCGGTGACGGGACCGCGACCGGTGCCACCGTCGGTCCACTCGACGGGGACGACGGCCTCGGCGCCGGGCGGCAGCGGGGCGCCGGTCATGATGCGGGCGGCCTCGCCCGGGCCGACGGTGGGCAGCTCGCCACTGCCGGCCGCGATGTCACCGACGACGGTGAGCACGGCCGGGAACTCCTCGCTGGCGCCCTTCACGTCGGCGACGCGGACGGCGTAGCCGTCCATGGAGCTGTTGTCGAAGGGGGGCAGGGAGGCGGGGACGGTGACGTCCTCCACCAGCACGCAGCCCTGGGCGTCCAGCAGTTGCAGCTCGATCGGCTCCAGCGGGCGGATCTTCGCGAGGATGTCGTCGAGGTGCTCGTCCACCGACCAGAGGCGGTCCCCCCTGGCGGCCGTGTCGGCGGTACTGCTCAAAGCGCTACATCTCCTCGGTGACGTAACTTCGAAGCCAGGCCCGGAAGTCGGGACCCAGGTCTTCACGTTCGCATGCCAGTCTGACAATGGCACGCAGGTAGTCACTGCGGTCACCGGTGTCATAGCGACGGCCCTTGAAGATCACGCCGTGCACGGGCCCGCCGAGGGCCGGCTCGGCGGCGAGGGCCTGGAGGGCGTCGGTGAGCTGGATCTCGCCGCCGCGGCCGGGCTCGGTCTCGCGCAGCACGTCGAAGACGGCCGGGTCGAGGACGTAGCGGCCGATCACGGCGTAGTTGCTGGGCGCCTCGTCGGGGTCGGGCTTCTCGACCAGGCCGGTGACCTCGACGACGTCCTCGGTGTCGGTGGGTTTGACGGCCGCGCAGCCGTAAAGGCCGATCTGTGCGGGGTCGACCTCCATGAGGGCGATCACGCTGCCGCCGTGCAGGCGCTGGATGTCCACCATGTGGGAGAGCAGCGGGTCACGGGCGTCGATCAGGTCGTCGCCGAGCAGCACCGCGAAGGGCTCGTCGCCGACGTGCGGGGCGGCGCACAGGACGGCGTGACCCAGGCCGCGGGGGTCGCCCTGGCGGACGTAGTGCATCGTGGCCAGGTCGCTGGACTCCTGCACCTTCGCGAGCCGGGAGTCGTCGCCCTTGCGGCGCAGCGCCTCTTCCAGCTCGTAATTGCGGTCGAAGTGGTCCTCCAGCGGGCGCTTGTTCCGCCCTGTGATCATGAGGACGTCCGACAGCCCCGCGTGGGCCGCTTCCTCCACCACGTACTGGATCGCCGGCTTGTCGACGATCGGCAGCATCTCCTTGGGAGTGGCCTTGGTAGCAGGGAGAAAGCGCGTTCCGAGCCCGGCGGCAGGGATGACAGCCTTGCTGATCCGAGGGCGCGATTGAGTCATGAGCCGAACACTATCCGGTGAGATTGAGCGGAAGATGTGACTCCGCCGAGTATGACCCGAGACAGGAGTTTGTAAGAACAATGATCGAGTCCGACGGAATTCCCGGCCGCGACGACGGTAGCAAAGGCGCCCTGCGGCGGGCCCTCCTGGCGGTGAGGTCCGGGTTGACCAAGGATGACATTCGCGCGGCGGAGGCCGCCCTGGGGCAGCGGGCCCTGGAGCTGCCGGAGCTCGCGCGGTCACGCACGGTGGCCGCCTACGTCTCCATCGGCAGCGAACCGGGGACCCGCGCCCTGCTGGACGCGCTGCACGCGCGCGGGGTGCGCGTGCTGCTGCCGGTCCTGCTGCCCGACAACGATCTCGACTGGGGGGTGTACCGCGGCCCCGGCCACCTCGTACGGGCCGGCCGGGGCCTGCTGGAGCCGGACGGCGAGCGGCTCGGCCCCGACGCCGTGACGGAGGCCGACGCCGTGCTGCTGCCCGGTCTGGCCGTGGACGGGCGCGGGCTGCGGCTGGGCCGCGGCGGCGGCTCCTACGACCGGGTGCTGGCCCGCCTGGAGCGGTCGGCGGCCGATCCCGCCCTCGTCGTCCTCCTCTACGACGACGAGGTGGTCGCGCAGGTCCCCGAGGAACCGCACGACCACCCCGTGCACGCGGTGGTCACCCCTGGCGGGGTGCGCCGTTTCCGGCCGTAGGGCCGGCTACGGCTTGAGCGTCAGCGTGACGTCCGTCGCCTTCTTGACCGCGTCCGGGCTGTAGGCCCAGGGCAGCAGCTCGCCCTTGGCCCACTTGTCGGTCTGGTCGTAGTAGTGGGCGTTGTACGCGTGGCCGGAGGCGCCGGTGAGGTTGATCCAGCGGGACTTGTCCAGGTCGTCGAGGTTGACGACCATCCGCATGGACGGCACCCAGATCACGTCGTAGCCACCCGCCGCGTTCCAGCCGGCCGCGTTGACGGCCGCCTCGCCGCCGGCGAGGTTCCAGGGGCCCCGGTTGAGCATCCACTTGACGATGCCGGGGCCCTCCTTGCCGAGGGTCTGGTTCTTCAGGTTCAGCTGGTGCAGACGGCCCCAGCTCCAGGACGTGACGTCCTTGCCGAGCTTGGAGGTGAGCTCCCAGCGGGCGTCCGTCATGGCCCGCGCCAGCAGCTCGTCGCGGTTGCGGGTGCCCGAGTCGGGGTTGGCGCGGGTGCTGCCGGTCTTCCACCAGTCGTTGTCGGGCTTGTCGAGGATGGTGCGGACGACCTCGAACCAGCGGTCGCCGCCGTCCGGCTGCGCGGAGTCGCCCTCGCGCTCGCCGCACTCCAGGACCAGCGGGGCGTGCCCCTCCAGGTCCTCCTTCGGGCGGGAGCCGTCGTCGGCCGGACGCACCCGCAGGCACTGGCCCTTGACCCGCAGCTCCTTGGGGAGCTTGTTGCCGAAGGCCAGCTTGAGGGTGTTGCGCCAGACGGCGTTGAAGTACGCGGCGGCCGCCGAGTCGGCCTCCTGGTTGTAGTCCCAGTCCTTCAGCAGCTTCTGCGCCTCACGGACGTACTTCGTCTCGCGCTCGTTGGCACCCTTGACGTCGATCTTGAGCAGGTAGGGCGTGAGCAGCTTGGCGATCTCGCTGCTGTTGTCCAGCTGCATCTTCTGCATGTCGTCCGTCGAGATCTTCCCGCCGTCCTTGATCTTCGACTGGATGAGGTCGTTGATCCGCTGGCTGCGGGCGCCGTAGCCCCAGTCCTGCGTCAGCAGGTAGGGGTACTTCTTGTCGGCGACGGGCTGGTTGGCGGTGACGATGTAGCCGCGCTTGGGGTTGTAGTCCCACGGCAGCGCGGACTGCGGCACCCAGCCGGTCCACTGGTAGGCCGGGTCCCAGCCGGGGGCCGGGTAGCGGCCGTCGACGACGGGGGCCTCGGTCTTGCCGTCCGTCTTCTGCTCGTCCTTGGCGTCGATCTTGCCGTCGCCGTTGACGTCCACCTTGGCGGTGCCGGTCTGGCCGGTACCGGTCGGACCCGTGCCCGTCGGGCCGGTGCCCGTCGGGCCGGTGCCGGTCTGCTCGTCGCCCTTGGCGCCGGCCTTGCCGCGCAGCGGGATGCGGCCGGGGGCCTGGTAGCCGATGTTGCCCTTGGTGTCGGCGTAGATCAGGTTCTGCGAGGGGACCTCGAAGTCGGCCGCGGCCTTGCGGAAGGACGTGAAGTCGTTCGCCTGGTTCAGCGCGAAGACGCCGTCCATGGTCTTGCCGGCGTCCAGGGCGGTCCAGCGCAGCGCGACGGCGTAGCCCTCGCCGCGGTCCGGGGCCGGGTCCTTCACGGGCGCCTTCTCGCCGACCTTGACGAGCTCGTCGTTGCGGTCGGAGACGACCGGGCCGTTGTTGGTCTCGCGGACGGTGATCTCACGGCTCTTCTCGCCCGCGACCTTGATGGTCTCCTTGCGGACGGTGAAGGGCTGCTGCTTGCCGTCGTAGAGGTAGGTGTCGGCGGTGACCTTCTCCAGGTAGAGGTCGGAGACGTCGGCGCCCAGGTTGGTCATGCCCCAGGCGATGTCCTTGTTGTGACCGATGACGACGCCCGGCATGCCGGAGAAGGTGTAACCGGCGACGTCGTACGGGCACTGCGGACCGGTCTTGGTGCAGTGCAGGCCCATCTGGTACCAGAGCGAGGGCATCTGCGGGGCCAGGTGCGGGTCGTTGGCCAGCAGCGGCTTGCCGGTCGTCGTGTACGTGCCGGAGACGACCCAGGAGTTGGAGCCGATGCCGTTGCCGCTCGGGCCGAGCAGCGCCGGGACCTTCTCCAGGGTGCTCGACAGCGAGGCCAGGCTGGAGCGCAGGCCGCCGGCCGCACCCGCGCCACCGGTGGCGGCGGCCGGGCCGGTGCCGGCGGGCGTGCCGGACGCGGCGCCCTTCGGGTCGTAGGTCTTGCCGGCCGCGTCGACCGCGCCGCCCTCGACGATCGGCTTGTTCCGGTCGTACGGGTACGCCGGGTACAGGTCCTCGATCTGCTTCGGGCTCAGCCGGGAGGCGGCCAGCGAACGGTCGATCTCGTCCTGCATGTTGCCGCGCAGGTCCCAGGCCATGGCCTTCAGCCAGGCGACGGAGTCGACCGGGTTCCAGGGCTCGGGCTTGTAGTCGTTCTCGAACTCCAGGGCCGCGTACTCGACCGACAGCGACTTGCCCTTGTGGTCCTTCAGGTAGGCGTTGACGCCGTCGGAGTACGCCTGGAGGTACTTCTTGGTGGCCGGCGACAGCTTGGAGTCGTACTCCTGCTGCGCGACCCGCCGCCAGCCCATGGTCCGCAGGAAGGCGTCGGTCTCCACCTGGCCGGATCCGAACATCTCGGAGAGCCGTCCGGCCGTCAGGTGACGGCGGACGTCCATCTCCCAGAACCGGTCCTGCGCCTGGACGAAGCCCTGGGCGCGGAAGAGGTCCTCGGCGTTGTCCGCGTACACCTGCGGAATGCCGTGGTCGTCACGGACGACCTTCACCTCGCCCGACAGGCCCTTGAGCTGAAGGGTGCCGTCGGTCGTCGGGAAGGAGGCGCGGACGGTACTGACGCTCCAGTACGCGCCGTAGGCGACGCCCGCCACGAGCAGCAGCACGAGGGTGATCACGAGCAGGCGGGCGCGTCGCCCCTTCTTCTTCTTGGCGGGGCCGGTCTTGTTGGCGGGCATCGCTGTCCTTAGAGGGGCAGGTGGTCCTGGAATGCTGGAAGCAACCATAGGCGCAGGGCGCGGAGCACCCGGACGCGGTGCCGTGCACGAGCGGCCGCCGCGGCGATACGGCGTCAAGAACCCGTAAAATATTAGATGAGGAAATTAACTTCCCGTCGGATGCGTGGTCGTCCGACCGTCAACAGCACGGAGGAACGTTTCGGCCTTACCGCACATACCGATGACGCACGACGCCCGTGGAAGACCTCGTGAAGGGACCGGCCCCTGACTGTCCACCACCTCAATGAACTCCTGCTGATCTGCTCGCTCGTTCTGCTCGTCGCGGTGGCGGCGGTACGGGTCTCCTCGCGCAGCGGGCTGCCCAGTCTGCTCATCTATCTGGGCATCGGCGTCGCCATCGGGCAGGACGGCATCGGCGTCTCCTTCAACGACGTCGGTCTGACCCAGATCATCGGTTATGCCGCACTGGTCGTGATCCTCGCCGAGGGCGGCCTCGGCACGAAGTGGCACGAGATCAAGCCGGCCCTGCCGGCGGCGGCCGTGCTCTCCACCGTCGGCGTCGCCATCAGCGTCGGCGTCACGGCGGCGGCCGCGCACTACCTCGCCGGCGTCGAGTGGCGCCAGGCTCTGATCATCGGCGCCGTGGTCTCCTCCACGGATGCCGCCGCGGTCTTCTCGGTCCTGCGGAACGTTCCCCTGCCCGCCCGCCTCACGGGTGTCCTGGAAGCCGAGTCCGGCTTCAACGACGCCCCCGTCGTCATCCTCGTCGTCGCCTTCTCGGCCGCCGGCCCCGTCGACGACTGGTACGTCCTGATGGGCAGGATCGCGCTGGAGCTCGCCATCGGCGCGGCCGCCGGCCTCGCGATCGGCATGCTCGGCGCCTACGGGCTGCGACACGTGGCCCTGCCCGCCTCCGGTCTGTACCCGATCGCCGTGATGGCCATCGCCGTGACCGCCTACGCGGCCGGCGCGCTCGCCCACGGCTCCGGCTTCCTCGCCGTCTACCTGGCCGCGCTGGTCCTCGGCAACGCCAAGCTGCCGCACTGGCCGGCCACCCGCGGCTTCGCCGAGGGCCTGGGCTGGATCGCCCAGATCGGCATGTTCGTCCTGCTCGGCCTGCTGGTCACCCCGCACGAGCTGGGCGACGACATCATCCCGGCGCTGGTGGTGGGGCTGGTGCTCACCATGGTGGCCCGGCCGCTGTCGGTGTTCCTCGGCCTCGCGCCGTTCAGGACCCCCTGGCGGGAGAAGACGCTGCTGTCCTGGGCCGGGCTGCGCGGGGCGGTCCCCATCGTGCTGGCCACCATCCCCATGGTGGGCGGGGTCGCCGACAGCCGCCGGATCTTCAACATCGTCTTCGTGCTGGTGATCGTCTACACCCTGGTGCAGGGTCCGACCCTGCCCTGGCTGGCCCGCCGGCTGCGGCTGGGCGAGAACGAGCCGGAGGACCTGGGCATCGAGTCGGCGCCGCTGGAGCGGCTGCGCGGCCACCTGCTGTCGGTGGCGATCCCCGAGGGGTCGAAGATGCACGGCGTGGAGGTCTCGGAGCTGCGGCTGCCCGCCGGGGCGGCCGTCACCCTGGTCGTCCGGGACGGCTCCAGCTTCGTGCCCTCGCCCTCCACCGTGCTGCGGCAGGGCGACGAGCTGCTGGTGGTCGCCACCAACCCCGTGCGCGACGCGACCGAACGCCGGCTGCGCGCGGTCGGCGAGGGCGGCAAGCTGGCGGGCTGGCTGGGCACGGCCCCGGCGGCACCGGCCGGGGCCCCGGCGACCGGCCCGAGCGCGGCGGCGAGTGCGGCGGCAAAGTGGGGAGCAAAGTGGGGTCTGGTAAAGCGGAAGTAGGTTAAGTAAGATATTCGCTCACGTAGCGAGCATTTCCGCTGCGTAGCGTTCCCTTACGGAAACTTCCCGACGGAACGTCCCCCGACAAACGAAATCGAACCAACTCTGCCTGATGCAGGGCTGGCGCGACCGCACGGCGGCCGCGGTCGCGTGACACCACCCGGTGCACTAGGCGGCCGGATCGGCATCTACCACGGTCCTGCGCGAGAGGACAGCTCTCGGCGCGCTCCGTGCGGCGATCCCGTTCGGGGCGTGCTACCAGGCGGCGGAAAGGCCCGGCCGTGGCATCCACGGTCAACGACCCCACCGGGGAGCGCCCCGGGTACGGCAGTCTGCTGCGCACGCGCGGCGCGCTGTCGTTCCTGCTCCCCGGCTTCCTGGCCCGGCAGCCCTTCGCGATGCTGACCATCGGCATCCTGCTGCTCGTCAACCACACCACCGGCTCGTACGGCACCGCCGGCACCGTCTCCGCGACGGCGGGCGTGGCGATGGCCCTGTTCGCCCCGCAGAGCGGCAAGCTCGCGGACCGCTTCGGCCAGGCCGCGGTCCTGATCCCCGGCGTCGTCGTGCACGCCGCCGCGATCTCGCTGCTGACGGCGCTCGCGCTGTCGGACGCGCCCGTGTGGGCGCTGCTCGTGGCGGCCGTGCCGGCCGGTGCGTCCACCCCGCAGATCGGCCCGATGGTGCGGGCGCGGTGGGCGGCGAAACTGGACGGCTCGCCGCTGATGACGACGGCCGCGGCCTTCGAGTCGGTCACCGACGAGTTCACGTTCGTCATCGGCCCGGTGCTGGCGACGGCGCTGTGCACCGGCGTCCACCCGGCCGCCGGCCTGATCGCGGAGGCCGCGCTGACGCTGATCGGCGGTCTGCTGTTCGCCACCCAGCGGCGCACCCAGCCCCAGCCGAACGGCGCCGCCGGCGCCGCGGCCGGCGCGGACGGCAAGCGCGTCTCGGCACTGTCCGTGCCGGGCGTGCGCGTGCTGGCGGTGTCGATGCTCGGCATCGGCACGGTCTTCGGCGGCATGCAGGTGTCGATGACCGCGTTCACCAAGGAGCTCGGCGAGCCGGGCCTGAACGGTCTGATGTACGGCGTCTTCGCGGCCGGCAACATGATCGCCGGCATCGTCTGCGGCGCCGTCGCCTGGAAGACCTCCCCGCAGCGCCGGCTGCTGATCGCCTACCCGCTGCTGGCCCTGGCCACCACCCCGCTGTGGGCGGCGCACGCGCTGCCGCTGCTGGGCGGTTTCGGCCTGCTGGTCGGCCTGTGCATCGCGCCCGCGCTGATCACCGGCTACACGCTGGTCGAGAAGCTGGTCCCGGCCGGCGCCCGTACGGAGGCGTTCACCTGGCTCACCGGCGCCGTCGGCCTGGGCCAGGCGGCCGGTGCGACCGTGGGCGGGCGGCTGATCGACGCCCACAGCGCGAGCACCGGATTCCTGGTGCCGCTGGGCGGTACGGCCCTGGCCCTGGTGGTCCTGCTGGCGCTGCGGAAGGCGCTCACGCCGAAGGGCGAGTCGCTGCTCGCCGCACGTGGGGTCGGTCACCGTGAGCCGGTTGCGGTGGACTGACGGACCGGAATACTGCACTATTGAGCGTCGTTAGCACTCATTGAGTGAGAGTGCCAGGAGGAGCAAGTGCCGACTTACCAGTACCAGTGCACCGAGTGCGGCGAGGGCCTTGAGGCGGTGCAGAAGTTCACCGATGACGCATTGACCGTGTGCCCGCAGTGCGACGGACGCCTCAAGAAGGTGTTCTCTGCGGTCGGCATCGTCTTCAAGGGCTCGGGCTTCTACCGGAACGACAGCCGCGGCGCGTCGTCCAGCAGCAGCCCGGCGGCGAAGTCGACGTCCTCGGCGTCCACGTCCTCCTCCACGTCCTCGTCCTCGTCGACGTCCGCCTCTTCGACGTCGTCGAGCAGCAGCACGAGCAGCAGCTCGGCCGCCTGACGCGCGAGGTGCGGGCAGAGGCCCGCACACCACGTACACACGACGGAGCCCGTCGCCTCTCGGTGAGAGGTGGCGGGCTTCGTCGTGCTGTCCCGTCGGATCGGTGGCCGCCGGTCGCGAGGGGGGCGTCGGCCGGGGGCGTTGGCAGGTGAGAGACAGGAGCCGTTGGGGGGGCAGCGGTCGTGGGGGCGGCGCGGCTAGGGTGACCGCATGTCCGACATGATCAACACAGCAGCGTCCGCGGACCCGTCGGGTACCGCCGGGGCGGCCGGGACGGCAGGCGTCGCGGAGATCGGCGTCATCGGCGGCTCGGGGTTCTACTCCTTCCTCGACGACGTGACCGAGGTCACGGTCGACACCCCCTACGGCGCACCGAGCGACTCGCTCTTCCTCGGCGAGCTGGCCGGCCGCAAGGTCGCCTTCCTGCCCCGGCACGGCCGCGACCACCGGCTGCCGCCGCACCGCATCAACTACCGGGCCAACCTCTGGGCCCTGCGCTCGGTCGGCGTGCGGCAGGTGCTGGGCCCGTGCGCGGTCGGCGGCCTGCGGGCCGAGTACGGGCCGGGGACGCTGCTGGTGCCGGACCAGGTCGTGGACCGGACGAAGACCCGCGTCCAGACCTTCTTCGACGGCGAACCGCTGCCGGACGGCACCGTTCCCAACGTCGTGCACATGACCTTCGCCGACCCCTACTGCCCCGCCGGCCGGGCAGTGGCCGTGGCCGCCGCCCGCGGGCGGGACTGGGAGCCGGTGGACGGCGGAACGATGGTCGTCATCGAGGGACCGCGCTTCTCGACCCGGGCCGAGTCGCGCTGGCACGCCGCGCAGGGCTGGTCGGTGGTCGGCATGACCGGGCACCCGGAGGCGGTCCTGGCCCGTGAGCTGGGGCTCTGCTACACCTCCATGTCGCTGGTCACGGACCTGGACGCGGGGGCCGAGACGGGCGAGGGCGTGTCGCACGAGGAGGTGCTGCGGGTCTTCGGCGAGAACGTGGGCCGGCTGCGCGAGGTGCTGTTCGACGCCGTGGGCGCCCTGCCGAAGACGGCGGACCGGGACTGCCTGTGCACCCGCGCCCACGACGGGTGGGACCTGGGCATCGAGCTGTCGTAGCGGCGGCGAGAGGCGGGGCTGCTGGGACTGGCGGGACTGGCAGGGTCACGGTGGGCTTCTGTGCCGGTGTGGCGTCGCCCGTCCGAGGGATGGGGTTTTCCACAACCGGTGGGTAGTCCACAGGGCTCAGCGGGATCCGGCGGAAGCGGGGATGGTGGGCGGGCGGCGGTTCGTACGCCGCTCACTCACTCGCTCGTTCGTCACGTCAGGTGGTGGTCGCCGTGTCCCGTGCCGTTCTTCCCCCCTCGCGCCCCTGGCCGCCGGGGGCCTCGCTGCAGGCGGCCTGGGCGCCCCCGGGGCGCCGGGTGCCGATGTTCGCTCCGGTGCGCGTGGGACGCCGACGGCGCTTGCGGCCGCGGGCGGCCCTCGTGGGCGTACTGGCGGCCGCGGGGCTGGCGGCCCTGTGCTCGTCCCCGCTCGCCCACGGACACCTGGGCTGATCGTGTTTCGCAACTGGACAGAGCAGCCAGACTCTCTCGTATGTTATGGAATCGGCCATTCCATCACAGGTACGCACAGAGAGAGGTTGTTCGGTGAGCGAGAAGAAGACAGGGGTCCTTGGAGGCTTCAAGGCATTCCTGATGCGGGGCAACGTGGTAGACCTCGCGGTCGCCGTCGTCATCGGCGCGGCGTTCACCAACATCGTGAACTCTGTGGTCAAGGGCATCATCAACCCGGTCGTCGGCGCCTTCGGCACGAAGGACCTCGACCACTACGCCGCCTGCCTCAAGGGCCCGTGCTCCCGGAACGGCACGACGGGCGAGGTGACGACGGGCGTCTACATCCAGTGGGGCTCGGTGCTGAGCGCCACCCTGACCTTCCTGATCACGGCGGCGGTCGTCTACTTCCTGATGCTGCTGCCCATGAAGCGCTGGCAGGACCGTCAGGCCGCCAAGGCCCCCGCGGAGAACAAGGCCGCGCAGCCGACCGAGATCGAGCTGCTCGCCCAGATCCGCGACACCCTCATCGAGCAGCGCCGGGGTCCCGGCACGGATTCGGTGCCGGCTCCCCGCTGACCGCCGGGCACGCCACCGCCCGGGCCCTGCGAGGGCGGGCCCGGGCGGTGTTCGAGGCCGTCCGGCGCGATGTCTCAGATGTGGTGCGGCGGCTTCTCGTCCAGGAAGCGGGCCAGGTCGGCGGCGCTGTCGGCGTCGCCACGGCCCGGCCGCTCGCCCCAGCCGCGGTCCGTGTCGTCCGACGACTGCTGGGACAGCGGGTCGCCGAAGATCAGCGCGGCGGCGGCAGCCGGGTCGCGCTGCGGCGCACGGGGCTCAGGGTCGGTGCTCATACCCCCAGGGTACGGGCGAGGCCCTCGACGCCGACGCGCTCGGTGCCCGTCGGTCCGGTCCCGGTGGGCTCAGTTCCCGTAGAGCGAGCGGTAGGAGGGGAAGACCCCGCCCGGCCCGTCGACGCTCTCGGCGCTGAGCACCGCCTTGACCACCGACCGGGTCAGGACGTCCGCCCCGGCGGCGAGGATCTCGTTGACGGCCCCCGCCGCGAAGTCGGCGCTGCCCGGCAGGTGCTCCTCCACCGGCAGCGGCCGCTCCCCCGTCGCCAGCGCGAAGACGGTGTCGCCGTCGGTGAGCAGGTGTACGGGCCGGACCGCCCGGGCCAGCCCGTCGTGCGCGGTGCCGGCGAGCTTCTGCGCCTGCGCCCTGGTCAGGGCGGCGTCCGTGGCGACCACAGCCAGGGTGGTGTTGAGCGGCGGCCGGGCCGATGCCGCCCACCGCTCGGCGGAATCCCGGCGGGCGGCGTCCAGCGTCCGTTGCGCGGCGAGGTGCCGGTCCGTCGCCGGGTAGGCGACGGGTCCGCCCTCGTACAGGCGCCCGTACAGCACGCCGGTGGCCGGATCGGCCACGGCACCGGCCGCGTTGACGGCGGCGAGGGCCGCCACGGTCACCCCCGAGGGCAGCACGACGCTGGCGGTCCCCACGCCGCTCTTGATGCCGCCGGCCACCGCCCCGGTGCCGGCGCCGACGTTGCCCTGCGCCACGGGGGCGCCGGAGGGCTGCCGGGCCGCGGCCTCGACGGCCGCACGGCCGAGCGCGGCACCGGGCCGGGCACGCCAGTCACCGCCGCGACCCAGGTCGAACAGCGCGGCGGCCGGTACGACGGGCACCACCTGCGCGGGATCCGGCCCCACCCGGAAGCCCCGGCCCTCGTCCTCCAGCCAGGCCATCACCCCGGAGGCCGCGTCCAGCCCGAACGCGCTGCCACCGGTGAGCACGATCGCCTCGACGCGCTGCACGAGGTTGCGGGGGTCCAGTGCGTCGGTCTCCCGGGTCCCGGGCCCGCCGCCCCGGACGTCCACGGCCGCGACCGCGCCCCCGGGTCCGGTGAGCACGACGGTCGTGCCCGTCAGCGCTCTGCTCCCGGTCAGTTGTGCGTGCCCCACCCGCAGTCCGGCCACGTCGGTGAGCGCATCCCTCGGCTTACCAGCACCAGTCATGCGCCATCCGTATCACGCGCCGCAGCCCGCCCGTCAGGTCGCTTCGGCCGGCTCGCCGGGGCCCTCCTGCCGTCTCGCGGCGAGCGTGACGCCCACCGCGACCGTCGCGGCTGCGACCAGCCCGGCAAGCAGCACCGCCGCGCTGCCGGCGAACGTGCAGGCGAGCACCGCCAGGGCGGCGCAGGGCAGCACCGACTGCTGGGCGATGCCGCGCTTGTGGAAGCGGGAGTGGATCAGCCACACCGAGAACATGAACAGCGCCGCCGGGACGGTGACGCAGGCCGACGCGGCGAACGCCGAGATGTGTGCCTTGCCGGTGACCTCCTCGACGGCCACTTCGATGCCCGCGCCGATGGCGGCGGCCGATCCGAAGACCAGGTAGTGGCCGTAGCCCCAGAGGAACGCCTGGCGGTTGGAGGCGAGATGGAGGTGGATGGGCACCGCGAAGTAGATCCAGTAGGCGGCGAAGATGATCAGCAGGCCGCCCGCTGCGATCGGCAGCAGGACGCCGAGCGCCTCGTGCTCGTCCCCCGCGGTCTGGACGGCCACGGTGGCGGCCGCCACCGTCTCGCCGAGCACGATGATGGTGAACAGGCCGTACCGCTCGGCGATGTGGCGCGGGTGCCAGGCCGTCGGCCGGCTGAGCTCGGCGAGGGCGGGCACGGACATTTCGACGAGCGCCATCACCAGGAAGACCCACGGCTTGGCGGGACCGGGCAGGAGGAGCAGGCCCAGCCAGCCGACCTGGCACAGGCACACGCCGACGGCGTAGCGCAGGGCCGTGCGGCGTTCGTCGCCCCGGGAGGCGCGGGCGGCGCGCAGCCACTGGGAGACCAGGGCCAGCCGCATCACCAGGTAGCCGAACCAGACCACCGAGAAGTTGCTGTCGTTGAACGCCCGGGGGACGCCGGCCGCCAGGATCAGCACCCCGGCGATCTGAACGAGCGTCACCACGCGGTACAGCGCGTCGTCCGTGTCGTAGGCGGAGGAGAACCACGTGAAGTTGACCCAGGCCCACCAGACGGCGAAGAACGTCATCAGGTAGCCGGGGATGCCGTGGCCCGGGTGTCCCTCGGCCAGCGAGTGCATCAGCTGCCTGCCGGCCTGGGCGACGGCGACCACGAAGCACAGGTCGAAGAAGAGTTCCAGGGGCGTCGCCGCCCGGTGCTCCTCCTCGCGCCCGCGTGCGGTCATGCGGCGCAGGACGCCGGACGACGGCCGCCGGGCGGCCGGCGAGTCCTCGCTCATAGGGCGATTGTCACCGCTGCCTCCGTGCCCCGCGCGTTGTGGGCCGCGGCCGTGCGGGCCGCCCGCCGGTGGGCCTGCAGCCGTGCCCGAAGCCGTGTCGGTGCAGGGCGACCGTGGGCCGTCTTCCGCGCTTGGGGCGCACGGCAGCGGGCCCCCGGCCGCGGTGCGGACGGGGGCCCGGGAAGGAGCCGTTCGGGACGGACGTCAGTGCGCGGCCGCCGGTGCGTGGGCCGGCTCCGCCGCGGCTTCGGCGGAGGCCGGGCCCGCGGGCGCCGCCTTGCGCGGCAGGGCGAACATCAGCACGAGCACCACGGCCAGTACGGCGGCGACCCACCACATGCCGTGCCGGAAGGCGTCCGCGAAGGCCAGGCCGGCGCGGCCCTGGGCCATGGCCTTCTCGTCCAGGGCGTCGAAGAAGGCGACGGACACCAGGGCGAGGCCCACCGCGTTGCCGAGCTGCTGCGTGGTGTTGATGAGGCCCGACGCGGAACCGGCGTGCTCGCGCGGCACCTTGGCGATGACCGTCTCGGTCAGCGGGGCCACGATCAGGCCCATGCCGATGCCCATGACGGTCAGCGGGAGCGCCATCTGCCAGGGGTGGATGCCGGTGCCGTAGTGCTCGGACTCCCAGATGTAGAGAACGACGCCGGCCATCATGGCCAGCGCGCCGGCCTGCAGCACCTTGCGGCCGAAGCGCGGTACGAGCTTCTGCACGGAGATGCCGGCGGCCACGGACACGCCGATCGAGAACGGGATGCCGGTCAGGCCGGCGCGGAGCGGGCTCCAGCCCAGGCCGATCTGCATGTACAGCGTCCAGATCATGAAGAAGATGCCGCAGGCGATGCCGAAGGCGATCTCCACGCCGATGCCGGCCGCGAAGCTCTTGACCTTGAACAGCGACAGCTCGACCAGCGGCGAGCCGTCCTTGCGGGTCTTGTGGCGCTCGTAGGCGACGAAGGCGGCGAAGACGAGCGCGCTGCCGGCCATGCAGAGGTTGCCCCACAGCGGCCAGTCGTTCTCGCGGCCCTGGGTCAGCGGGTAGAGCAGCATGAGCAGGCCGCCCGTGGCCAGGACGACGCCCACGAGGTCCAGCTTCATGGCCTGCGGGGCCCGGGACTCGGTGATGTACTTCCGGCCCATGATCAGGCCGATGATGCCGACCGGCAGGTTGACCAGGAAGATCGGCCGCCATTCCAGGCCGAAGAGGTTCCACTGGGTGAGCAGTGCGCCCAGGATCGGGCCCGAGACGGCCCCGAGGCCCACGACCGCGCCGAACATGCCGAAGACCTTGCCGCGCTCGTGCGCGGGGAAGGTCGCGTGGACGATCGCCAGGACCTGCGGCACCATCAGGGCCGCGGTGGCGCCCTGCAGGACGCGGGAGGCGACGAGCAGCTGCGGGTCGCCGGCGACGCCGCACAGCACCGAGGCGAGGGTGAAGCCGGTCATGCCCAGGAGGAAAACCTTCCTGCGGCCGTATATGTCGCCGAGCCGTCCGCCGGTGATCAGCCCCGCGGCGAACGCGAGCGCATAGCCCTCGGTGATCCACTGCAGGATGCTGAAGGAGGCGCCGATGTCCTTCTGGATGTTCGGCATGGCGATGTTGACGATGGTGACGTCGACGAGGTCCATGAACGATGCGGTCATCACCACGGCGAGCGCCAGCCAGCGGCGGCGGTCGGCGGCGCCCTGGGCGGGCGGATCGGTGGTCGCGGTGGTGGTCACAGGGGTCACTGCCTTCCTGGTCGTTCGCCGGGTCTCCCGAAACCTAACCCCCCTGTAGGTCAGGACGTGTCCTAGATGGCTGCCACCCTGGACGTCATGACCGACACCCCGGCACGGCTGCTGACTCTGTTGTCGCTCCTCCAGACACCTCGCGAATGGCCCGGCAGCGAGCTCGCCGAGCGGCTCGGCGTCAGTCCCCGCACGATCCGGCGGGACGTCGAGCGGCTCCGCGACCTCGGCTACCCCGTACAGGCAACGATGGGAGCGGACGGTGGGTACCGGCTGGCGGCCGGAGCCGCCCTGCCGCCGCTGGTCCTCGACGACGAGGAGGCGGTCGCCATCGCGGTCGGTCTGCGGGCGGGCGCGGGCCATGCCGTCGAGGGCATCGAGGAGGCGTCCGTGCGGGCCCTCACCAAGCTGGAGCAGGTGCTCCCCTCCCGGCTGCGGCACCGGGTCTCCGCGCTGCAGGCGGCGACGGTGCCGCTCACCGGCGGCGACGGCGCGACGGTCGACCCGCGGACCCTGACCGCCATGGCCTCGGCCGCCACGGGCCACGAGCGGCTGCGCTTCGCCTACCGCACGGGCGACGGGACGGAGACCAAGCGGCTGGTCGAGCCGCACCGGCTGATCAGCACCGGACGCCGGTGGTACCTGGTCGCCTACGACGTCGACCGCGACGACTGGCGCACGTTCCGGGTGGACCGGGTGAGCGAGCCGTTCCCCACGGGGGCGCGCTTCGCGCCGCGCGAGCTGCCGGTGGCCGACGCGGCGGAGTTCATGAAGCGGTCCATGACCCGGCTGCAGCCGACGTACCGCGTCGTGTCGACGTTCCGGGCACCGGCGGAGTTCGTGGCGGCCCGGCTGCCCAACTGGCTGGGGACGCCGGCGCGCGTCGACGACGACACCTGCCGGCTGGACGTCACCACGTCCGACTCCCTGGAGTGGGTGGCGTTCCGGCTGGCGCTGGTCGACTGCGAATTCTCCGTGCAGGAACCGCCGGAGCTGGTGGAACACCTGCGCGAACTGGGCTCCCGCATCAGCCGGGCGGCCGGTTAGCCGCGCACGCGCGCGCACCGCGATCGCCGGGCCGGCCCCCGTGGGGCCGGCCCGGCGATCGCGGGACCCGGGCTGCTACGCCGCCGCGTCGAAGCCCGTGTCGTGGGCCATCTTCTTCAGCTCCAGCAGAGCGTGCTTCTCGATCTGCCGGATGCGCTCACGGGTGAGGCCGTGCTGCTTGCCCACCTCGGTGAGGGTCCGCTCGCGCCCGTCCTCGATGCCGTAACGCGCCTTGATGATCGACGCGGTGCGGTGGTCGAGACGGCCGATAAGCCCCTCCAACTCCTCGCTGCGCAGCAGCGCGATGACCGACTGCTCGGGCGACACGGCAGAGGTGTCCTCCAGCAGGTCGCCGAACTGGGTCTCGCCCTCGTCGTCCACGTGCATGTTCAGGCTGACCGGGTCGCGGGCCCAGTCGAGCACGTCGCCGACGCGCTCGGGCGTGGTGCCCAGTTCGGCGGCGATCTCCGCGTGCTCCGGCTCGCGGCCGTTCTCCCGGTTGAACTCGCGCTGCACCCGGCGGATGCGGCCGAGTTCCTCGACCAGGTGGACGGGCAGCCGGATCGTGCGGGACTGGTCGGCGATCGAACGCGTGATGGCCTGGCGGATCCACCACGTCGCGTACGTGGAGAACTTGAATCCCTTGGTGTAGTCGAACTTCTCGACGGCGCGCACCAGGCCCGCGTTGCCCTCCTGGATCAGGTCCAGCAGCGGCAGGCCACTGCGGGGGTAGCGGCGGGCCACGGCGACGACGAGACGGAGGTTGGACTTGATGAAGACGTCCTTGGCCCGGGCGCCCTCGGCGGCTATCGCCTCCAGCTCCTCGCGGGACGCCTCGCCGGCCTTGGGGCCGCCGTCCTCCAGACCGTCGAGGATCTGCCGGGCGTAGACGCCCGCCTCGATGGCCTGCGAGAGCTCGACCTCCTTCGCGGCGTCGAGCAGGGGTGTACGCGCGATTTCGTCGAGGTACATGCCGACCAGGTCGCGATCGGCGATTTCCCCGCCTGCGGCGCGAACACTGCTTGCCTCGTCGGGGCCCTTGGTGGAGGTCTGCCGACGGGCGACGGCACGGGTTGCCATGCGTACTCCCTTGCGATGAGACGGTCGCGGGACGGACCGGACACCCGAGGCGGGCGTCCCATCCGAAGTAAAGAACGGCTGGAATCCGGACAGAATTCCCCTGAGGCGCCTTCTTTTTTGTGATCATGCAGTACCCTGTCCGGCCGCACGCCGCGGCCGCAGGCGTGGGCACCCCAGGAAGCGCAGGTCAGACAGGGCCGGGCAGTGACCCCACCGCCCTCGCGGAGCCCTCCCGCCACTCCGCTGCTGAGACGGCCGTCACAGTCCGACCATGTCGGACGCCTTCCCCTCCCAGGACGCCGCACACCTGCGCCCGGTTGCCCCGCGACCGGGCCGGGCGCGGCGCGTCCGGGCCGGCCTGCGACCGGCTCCGGGACCGGCCCCGTGATCGAGTTGCCCGGACTGCGGGGCGGGTGTGCGCTGGTGGAACGGGGGCGCAGTGAGAGGAGCCTCGCCATGCCGACGCACTCGATCATGCCCGGGCGGCACCCCGCCCACGAGGGCCCCGGCCCGGTGGCGCGCACCGGCCACGTCCGCACCGACGAGGCCACCGCCCGGTGGACCTGGGCCGTCCCCGTCGCCGGCGGCGTGGTGTTCGGCCTGTACGCCGTCTTCCTCGCGCACGACAACGACTTCTCCGAACTCACCGGCTGGATGCTGGGCCTGGTGGCGGCCGTGGTCTCCGCGGGACTGGGCTACGTCCTCATCCGTGAGCGCAACACGATGATCGCCGAGGTGCGCGCGGCCGCGTTCGGTGCGCTCTTCGGCGTCTGCATGGGCTTCCTCCGCAGCCTGGTGGACGTCTCGGTGCTGCGCTCGGCCGGCACGGGCCTCGTCTTCGGGCTGTGCATGGGCCTGGTCTCGTACTACGTCTTCTACTGGCACGAGCACTGACCCCGCTCGCGCCCAGGCTTCCCGCAGGAACCGCCCGTACGACCCGGGCCGTCCGCACGACGCCGGACTACCCGAACTGCACCGAGCGCTTCGCCAGCCCCATCCAGAAGCCGTCGATGACGCTGCGTCCGCTGCCGAGTTCACCCTCGGCGGCGCCCAGCGTGACGAAGAGCGGCGCGAAGTGCTCGGTGCGCGGGTGGGCCAGCCGGCCCGCCGGGGCCTTGCGTTCGAAGTCCAGCAGCGCGTCGACGTCCTGAGCGGCGAGCACCTCGCGCCCCCAGGCGTCGAACTCGGCGGACCACGCGGGCGGCCCGGACCCCACGTGCCGCAGCGCGGCGAGGTTGTGGGTGAAGAAGCCGCTGCCGACGATCAGCACGCCCTCGTCGCGCAGCGGCGCGAGCTTGCGCCCGATCTCCATCAGGCGCTGCGGGTCGAGGGTGGGCAGGGACATCTGCAGGACGGGTATGCCGGCGTCGGGGTACATCTCGACCAGCGGTACGTACGCGCCGTGGTCGAGCCCCCGGTCCGGCAGGTCCTGTACGGGCGTGCCGGCGCTCCGCAGCGTCCTGCGCACCCGCTCGGCGAGGGCGGGGGCGCCCGGCGCCGCGTAGCGCACGGCGTAGTAGTGCTCGGGGAAGCCCCAGAAGTCGTACACCAGGGGCACGGGCACCGTGGCGCCGAGGGCGAGCGGGGCCTCCTCCCAGTGCGCGGAGACCATGAGGATCGCGGTGGGGCGGGGCAGGGCCGCCGACCAGGCGGCGAGCTGGCCGGGCCAGACGGGGTCGTCCGCGAGGGGCGGGGCGCCGTGCGAGAGGTAGAGGGCGGGCATGCGCCCTGCGGCGGGCGTCGGGGCGGTGGTGGCCTGCATGGGAGGGAGCCTCCTCGGGGTGCTGCCGGCGCCGGGGCGGCGCCCTGGATTGCTTGAAGTCTCAAGCTCTATGCTCGGTACAGACCTTAGGTCAACTTTATTGAAACTTCAAGGATAAGCCTTGCGGAACCGTGAGGAGGAGCAAGTGGAACAGTGGATGCCATGACGAACCGACCCGCGGAGAGCGCGGCAGCCGCGGAGGCCCCGGAGGCCGGGGCCGGACCCCGCTGGCTCACCGCAGCAGAACAGGACACCTGGCGGGCGTACATGCACGCCTACACGCTCCTGGAGGATCACCTCGACCGTCAGTTGCAACGGGACGCGGGGATGCCGCACATCTACTACGGGCTGCTGGTGCAGCTCTCGGAGGCGCCGCGCCGCCGGATGCGGATGACCGAGCTGGCCCAGCACGCGAAGATCACCCGGTCCCGGCTCTCGCACGCCATCGCCCGGCTGGAGAAGAACGGCTGGGTCAGGCGCGAGGAGTGCCCGTCGGACAAGCGCGGCCAGCTGGCCGTCCTGACCGAGGACGGCTTCGCGATGCTCAGCAGGTCCGCGCCGGGCCATGTGGCGGCCGTCCGCGCGGCGGTCTTCGACCGGCTGACGCCGGAGCAGGCCGCGCAGTTCGGCGAGGCGTGCCGGATCATCGCGTCGGGCCTGCAGCCGGCCGGCGCGGACGTGCCCTGGCTGCGCTGACCGCCCCCTGCCCCCGCCCCCGCACAGCCCCGTACGACCCACGACCACGCGAAGGCCCCCGCCGGTGACGGCGGGGGCCTTCGGGCTAGGGGTGGCCCCGTACGGGGAGCGGCAGCGGCCTCAGTGGGCCATCACCGGCACGGCGTCAACAGCTTCCTCACCGTCACCCGATCCGGCGACGGCGCCGCCCTGGTGACCGGCGTTGACGGCGAAGAACGCGATCAGCGCGGAGAGGGTCAGGATGCCGACCGCCCACCACACGGCGGTGGAGTAGCCGTGCACCATCGACTGGAAGGTGAGCAGCTTCTGGTCGGCGCCGGGCCCGATGTGGGACGTGAAGTAGTCCGTGGTGGCGCTGGCGGCGATGGTGTTGAGCAGCGCGGTGCCGATGGCGCCGCCGACCTGCTGCGAGGTGTTGACCATCGCGGAGGCGACACCCGCGTCACGGGCCTGGACGCCGTAGGTGGACAGGCTCATGGCGGGCATGAAGGCCGTGCCCATGCCGAGGCCCATCAGCATCAGACCGGGCAGGACGACCGTCGTGTAGGAGGTGTCCAGGTCGATCTGGGTGAGCAGGACCATGCCCACGGCCGCGAGCAGGAAGCCCGGGCCCATCAGCCAGCGCGCCGGGACGCGGGTCATCAGACGGGCGCCGATCTGCGTGGAGCCGGTGATCATCGTGGCGATCATCGGCAGGAACGCCAGGCCGGTCTTGACCGGCGAGTACCCGCGGACGACCTGCAGGTAGTAGGTCAGGAAGAGGAACAGGCCGAACATCGCGATGGCGGCCAGGCCCAGCGAGACGTACACGCCACCGCGGTTGCGGTCGGTGACCACGCGCAGCGGCAGCAGCGGGGCCTTGACCTTGCGCTCGACGAGCACGAAGGCGAGCAGCAGCACGGCCGAGCCGGCGAACAGGCCGAGGGTGCCGGTGGAGGTCCAGCCGTCGGACTCGGCGCGGGTGAAGCCGTAGACGAGCGAGACCAGGCCGAGGGTGGCCAGGACGACGCCGGGGACGTCGAGCTTGGCGGTGTTGCGGGCCTCGGCGGGCTCGTGGATGGTGGCGAAGGCGCCGATGGCGGCGACGACGGCGAAGGGGATGTTCACGAAGAACGTCCAGCGCCAGTTGAGGTACTCGGTGAACAGACCGCCGAGGATGAGGCCGACACCACCACCGGCACCGGCGATGGCACCGAAGACGCCGAACGCCTTGGCGCGCTCCTTGGCCTCGGTGAACAGCACGGCGAGCAGCGACAGGGCGGCCGGTGCGAGCAGCGCGCCGAAGACGCCCTGCAGGGCGCGGGCGCCCAGCAGCATCCCGGAGTTGACCGCGGCGCCGCCGAGCGCGGAGGCGGCCGCGAAGCCGATCAGGCCGATGACGAACGCACGCTTGCGGCCCCACAGGTCGGAGACCCGGCCGCCGAAGAGCAGCAGGCCGCCGAAGGCGAGGGCGTAGGCCGTGATGACCCACTGCCGGTTGCCGTCGGAGATGCCGAGGTCGGCCTGGGCGGAGGGCAGCGCGATGTTCACGATGGTCGCGTCGAGCACGACCATCAGCTGCGCCAGGGCTATGAATATGAGCGCTTTCCAGCGCCTGGGGTCGGGTTGCGTGGTGAGTTCAGGCATGGGTGGGGCCTACCTAGCTGGTGCGGAGGGTGGTTACTACCGGTGGGACGAGTCGTCGGCGGAGGACGGGAACTTGCGGCGCAGGTCCTCCAACGTCGCGGGCGATCCGGGAAGTCGTGAACGGGCGGGCGCCATCAGTCCGTCCAGGAACAGCTGCAGGTGCCGGTGCACGAACTGGTCGAAGTCCATGCAACCGGTGTCCGGCAGCGGCCTGGTGAGCTGGGTGATGGCCACCATGAGGTCGCCGATGGCGATGTCGGGACGCAACTGCCCGGACGCCCGGGCGTCGGCCATGACCGCCTCGATCGCGCTTTCCAGCCGGTCGCGAGCCTCGACGTGGTCGGGGTGCTCCTTGTCGATGCCCTCGGCGAGCAGGGGGCAGAGCGCCCCGACCCGCTCGTCCGCCGCGGCATGGACGAAGCGCCTCAGCGCCAGGAAAGCATCGGGCTCCTCGGCTCGTGCCCGCTCGGCCTGGTCCGCGATGCGGGCCATGACGGAGAGGGTGACGTGATGGATCAGCTCGCGGCGGTCCGCGAAATGCCGGTACAGCGTGGCATTCCCGACCCCGGCACGTCGAGCGATTTCATCGAGCGAGGATTCGGCCCCGTGTTCGACGAGCGCCTCGCGGGCGGCCGCGACGATGCGCTCGCGGTTGCGCAGGGCGTCGGCGCGGAGGCGGGGCTGCGGCGTTGCTGCCATGGGCGACGCTCCTTCCGTGAGGTCTCGGTTTAATCGGGGAAGGTCTCCCCGTTTGACAGTGACGTTCACTTAAACGGGGACGACCTCCCCGGAAATTTCGATTCCGCGAGTGACGTACCTCACAGGCACCGAAGGGTGGTACGAGCCGCCCGGACGGCCGCCGACGCCGCCATCTGGCCGCATTCCAGGACGCGTCGGGGCGCGGAAAGGCAAAGGCTGAAGGAAGCGCGGCCCGGGGCAGACGGCCGCCCCGCCCCGGAGGTGACCGGCATGAGACCCCTGACCAGCGCAGCCGTCGCGGCCGTCGCGGCCACCGCCTTCGTCGCCGCCTCGCCCGCGCCGCCCTCGCAGGCGGGCGAGGCCGAGCCCCCGCACGCCGACCGCGCCGCCGGCCCGCCCTTCCCCGGCCGGGCCCCCTCCGGCCCCTGCGCCCTGCGCACCCTGAGCCGCAACGTCTCCGAAGGAGCGCGGACCCCGAACGGCTACGCCCGCTCCAGCGGCACCGTGCGGGCGGTCACCTTCTTCATCGACTTCCCCGACGCCCCGGCCCGCATCAGCCCCTCGCAGCGGTACGCCGAGTTCTTCCCCGCCGTCGCGCAGCACTACCGCAAGAGCTCTTACGGACGCCTGGACTACCGCTCCACCCCGGTGGCGCGGTGGATCCGCATGTCCCGCCCGTACCGCTCGTACGGGATCCGGCGGGGCGCGCCCTTCGACCCCAACCGCAACGACGGCTACCACGCCCTCGCCCGGGAGATCGTCGCCGCCACCGACGCGTTCGTCGACTTCCGCCGCTACGACCTGATCAACGTGCTGGCCAGCCCCGAGGCGGGTCCGCCCGCCATCCGGGACGTGCGCTCGGTGACCTTCGCCGGCGCCCCCACCGGCCTGGACACCCGCGACGGCGTGCCCTTCCGGAACGTCTCCTTCATCTGGAGCCGGCAGACCGGCGACAGCCCCTACCGCGTCCTCACCCACGAGAACGCCCACAGCTTCGGCCTGCCCGACCTCTACGACACGGGCCCGGGCCGCGCCGGGCGGACACCCGTCGGCCACTGGGACCCCATGGACGAGGACTGGGGGCCCTCCAACGACTTCCTCGCCTGGCACAAGTGGAAGCTGGGCTGGCTCTCCCCCGCCCAGGTCCGCTGTCTGCCCCGGACCGGCACCCGCACGGTCACCCTGACCCCCACCTCGGGCCCCGGCGGGGTCAAGCTCGCCGTCGTCCCGCTCTCGCGCACGCGCGCGATCACCCTCGAAGCCCGGGCCCCCGGCCCGCTGGACCACGCCGTCTGCCGCCCCGGCGTGCTCGTCACCACCGTCGCCTCCGACCTCGCCTCCGGGTCCGGCCCCGTCCGCGTCTCGGACGCCACCCCCGGCAGCGCCGGCTGCTACACGAAGGACCCCAACGTCACCCCCGGCCTCACCGACGCCCCCTACCGCACCGGCCAGCGCTGCTCGACGGCGGGCGTCACCGTCGAGGTGCTGGGCCGGACCCCGTCCGGCGCCTGGCGCGTGTCCGTCACCCGGGGCCGCGACACGGGGGCGTGACGCGCGACACCGGGGTGTGACGACGGCCTTGCACCAAGCCTGCTACCGGCGCAGCGGCACCCGCTAGACTGTCCGCGGTGGCGCCGCCCGCACGGGCTCGGCGCCTCCCGCCTCCGTAGCTCAGGGGATAGAGCACCGCTCTCCTAAAGCGGGTGTCGGCAGTTCGAATCTGCCCGGGGGCACACCTGCGAGAGCCCTTCCGTGATGTTGCACGGAGGGGCTCTCCGGTTTCGGGGAGATCTGTGCCGCGGTGATCGTTTTGTCGGCGTGGGCGACTAAAGTCGGCAGGGCACCGCAGTCGTTGGGGGAGGAACGTATCCATGAGCCGTCACTCCGGTGGACTGATCGGGATATGGGCCGAAGCCCAGCGGCAGCAACAGCGGCAGCACGAGGCCCGGCAGCGGGCGGCGGCGCAGGCGGCGCGCGAGCAGGAGCGGCAGCAGCGCGCGCACGAGCGGGAGATGGCCCGCCAGGACCGTGAACAGCGCCAGGCGTACCGGGCGGCCCGCGAGGCGGAGGCCCGGCGGCGGACCGAGGAGTTGGAGGCGCGGGTGGCGGCCCTGGAGGGGCTGCTGGCCGCAGGATGCCGGGCACCGGCGTTCACCACCGCGGCGCTCGCCCGGTCCGAGCAGCTGCAGCCGTTCGACCCCGGGCACCTCGGACAGCCCGTTCCCCTGCCCGATCCGGGCCGCTACGGCCACGCGAACAGGCCGCAGTTCGAGCGCGACTGGTACGCCGCGCAGGCGGCCGAGAGCGAGCGCATCGCCCAACTCGACGCCTACCGCCGCCAGTACGACCAGTGGGCCGCGGCGACACTCACCGAGATACGCCGGCACAACGCCGGCATCTCGGAGATGCTCTCCGCGCTGCGCGCGGGCGACCCGGACGCGGTCGTGGAGTACTTCTCCGCCGCGCTCTACGCCTCCGGCGCCTGGCCCGACGACTTCCCGCACCGCATAGCGGCCGCCTACGACCCGGCCGCCCGGCAGCTGGTGCTGGACTGGGAGCTGCCAGGCTTCGAGGTCGTCCCGGAGACGAAGTCGGTGCGCTACATGGTCAACGCCGACGAGCAGAAGGAGGTCGCCCGGCCGGTCACCCAGCGCCGCGGCGTCTACCGCGACGTCCTGGCCCAGTGCGTCCTGCTGGCCCTGCACGAGCTGTTCGCGGCGGACGTCTTCGGGGCCCTGGAGTCCGTGACGCTCAACGGCTTCGCCGACGAGCACGACCCCGCCACCGGGCGGCCCGCGGAGATCTTCCTCGCCGCCGTCACCGCCCCCCGCGCCGCCTTCGCCCGGCTGCACCTGGAGCAGGTGAGCGCCGTCGAGTGCCTCACCGGCGCGCTCGGCGGGCAGCTGTCCGCCCGGCCGGACCAGCTGGCCGCCGTACGGCCGGGGCGCCGGCCCGGCGACGTCGGCCGGGGCGTCGTCTCGCACGGCGGGGAGGACGACCCCGACCTCTTCGAGATGGACCCCGTCGCCTTCGAGGCGCTGGTCGCCGAGCTCTTCCGCGCCCGCGGCATGCAGGCCGTGATGACCCAGCGCTCCAACGACGGCGGCGTGGACGTCGAGGCCCTCGACCCGGACCCGATCAGCGGCGGCCGGATCATCGTGCAGGTCAAGCGGTACCGCAAGACCGTGCCGCCGACCGCCGTCCGCGACCTGTACGGCACGGTGCAGGGCGCGGGGGCCAACAAGGGCGTGCTGGTGACGACTTCCGGCTTCGGACCCGGCTCGTACGCCTTCGCCAACGGCAAGCCGCTGACCCTGGTCTCCGGCGAGGAGCTGGTCGAGCTGCTGGCGCAGCACGGGCTGCGCGGACGGCTGGGCGGCGGCGCGGCGCGCCGCAGCCGTTCCGGAGCCGCAGCCCCGGCCGCCGACCACAACCTGCTGGGCATGTCCTGGTCGGGTGGCGTCGCCCTCGACGTCTGCGCGCTCGTCTGCAACGGCTCGCGGGTCCTCAGCGACGATCACTTCGTCTTCTACAACAACCCGCGCACCCCCGACGGCTCGGTGCGCACGGCAGAGCCCACGCTCACCGACCGGGCCGCGCTGCGGGTCGCCTTCGAGGCGCTGCCGGCCGGCGCCGACCGGCTGGTACTGGTCGCGGCCATAGACCCGGCGGTCGACCCGGACGCCGATCTCTCCCTGTTCACCGACGCCCGCATCCGGCTGACGGACGCCGCCGGCGGCGAGGTGGGGCAGCTGGAGGTGTCCGACGGGCGGCCCGGCGAGACCGCGCTGGTGCTCGGCTCCTTCCGCAAGCGGTCGAGCGGCGACTGGGACTTCGTGATCGGCGGCAAGGGGTACGCGGGCGGGCTGGAGGCGCTCGTGCGGGAGTACGGCATCGAGGTCGCCTGAGCGGGCCGCCGGTTCCGGCGGTTGTTGCTTGATCCACCCGGGTTTGTCGGTGGCGGCTCGTAGACTTCTGCAATGGCCGACGACCCCACACAGAGCACAGCGGAGATCAGCACAGCCGGCGACGCCCTGAGCTGCCTGCGGCGCGTCTTCGGGTACGACGCGTTCCGCGGCGACCAGGAAAAGATCATCGATCATGTCGTCGGCGGCGGTGACGCGCTCGTCCTGATGCCGACCGGTGGCGGCAAGTCGCTGTGCTACCAGATCCCCGCGCTCGTCAGACCCGGCGTCGGCGTCGTGATCTCCCCGCTGATCGCGCTCATGCAGGACCAGGTCGACGCGCTGCGCGCGCTCGGTGTGCGGGCCGGCTTCCTGAACTCCACGCAGGACCTGGACGAGCGGCGGATGGTCGAAGCCGAGTTCCTGGCCGGGGAGTTGGACCTCCTCTACCTCGCACCGGAGCGGCTGCGCGTGGACGCCACGCTGCGGCTGCTGGAACGCGGCACGATCTCCCTCTTCGCCATCGACGAGGCGCACTGTGTGGCCCAGTGGGGCCACGACTTCCGGCCCGACTACCTCGCCCTGTCCGCGCTGCACGAGCGCTGGCCGCAGGTGCCGCGCATCGCGCTGACCGCGACGGCCACGGACGCGACGCGCACCGAGATCGCGGCCCGGCTGAACCTGAACGAGGCGCGGCACTTCGTCGCCAGCTTCGACCGGCCGAACATCCAGTACCGCATCGCGCCGAAGAACGACCCGAAGAAGCAGCTGCTGGAGCTCGTGCGCACCGAGCACGCGGGCGACGCGGGCGTCGTGTACTGCCTGTCGCGCCGGGGCGTGGAGGACACCGCCGCGTTCCTGGCCCAGCACGGCGTCGAGGCGCTGCCGTACCACGCGGGCCTGGACGCACGGACACGCGCCGCCAACCAGGCGCGGTTCCTGCGCGAGGACGGCATCGTGATGGTCGCCACGATCGCCTTCGGCATGGGCATCGACAAGCCCGACGTGCGCTTCGTGGCCCACCTGGACCTGCCCAAGTCGGTCGAGGGCTACTACCAGGAGACCGGCCGCGCCGGACGTGACGGGCTGCCGTCGACGGCATGGCTGGCGTACGGCCTGCAGGACGTCGTCCAGCAGCGCAAGATGATCGACGGCTCGGAGGGCGACGACGCGCACCGCCGCCGGCTGGCCACGCACCTCGACGCGATGCTGGCGCTGTGCGAGACGGTCGAGTGCCGCCGGGTGCAGCTGCTGGACTACTTCGGCCAGCGCGGCGCGGGGCCCTGCGGCAACTGCGACACGTGCCTGACGCCGCCGGTCACGTGGGACGGCACGGTGGCCGCGCAGAAGTTCCTCTCGACGGTCCTGCGGCTGGCCCGGGAGCGGCGGCAGAAGTTCGGCGCGGGCCAGATCATCGACATCCTGCTGGGCAAGAAGACCGCGAAGGTCATCCAGCACGACCACGACGGCCTGACCGTCTTCGGCATCGGCACGGAGCTGAGCGTCGCGGAGTGGCGGGGCGTGGTGCGGCAGCTGCTGGCGCAGGGCCTGCTGGCGGTGGAGGGCGAGTACGGCACGCTCGTCCTCACCGACGCCAGTGGTGAGGTCCTGGGCTCCCGCCGCCAGGTCCTGCTGCGCCGCGAGCCGGAGAAGCCGGCCCGCGCGGCACGGAAGACGTCCGCCGCGGGCTCCTCCCGCCGTGCGGCGCCCGCCGACCTGCCGCCGTCGGCCGTGCCGGTCTTCGAGGAGCTCCGCGCCTGGCGTGCCGCCACCGCCAAGGAGCAGGGCGTCCCGGCCTACGTCATCTTCCACGACGCCACCCTGCGCGAGATCGCGACGGCACGGCCGTCGTCGCTGTCCGGGCTGTCGGGCATCAGCGGCGTCGGCGAGAACAAGCTGGCCAAGTACGGCGAGCAGATCCTCGCCGCCCTGGCTGCCCTGCCCCCCGCCCAGGACGGGACCCCACCGCCGGCCCCGGCGGCCCCGGTGCCCGCGAGTGCCCCGGTGCCGGCGCCCCGTCAGAGCCCGGACGAGGTCCCGTGGCCCGACGAGGAGCCGTCCTGGGCGGACGAAGAACCCCCGTGGGAGGACTTCTAGCCCGAGTCGCCCGGGGGACTGGGGGCTGGGGAGCGGCGCACCGCCCCCTAGTCCCCCAACTGCGGGGTCATCCGCACGGCAGCCAGGTGCGCGTACACCACGACGTTCCCCAGGTACGCGTCGTCCTCCTGCGAGAAGCCGCCCCCGCAGGTGATCACCCGCAGTTCCGCCCGCCCCTGTGCGGTCCCGTACACCCTGTCGGACGGAAAGCGGTCCCGCGCGTAGACCTCGATCGCGTCGATGGTGAAGACGGCGGTGCGGCCGTCCTCCCGCGCCACCTCCACCTCGTCGCCCTTCTTCAGCGCACCGAGGTTGTAGAAGACCGCCGGGCCGCTCTCCGTGTCCACGTGGCCGGCCACGACCGCCGTTCCGGCCGCGCCGGGTGCGGTGCCGCCCGCGTACCAGCCCGCCAGGTTCCGGTCGTCCTCGGGAGGGCTCGCGAGGCTGCGGTCCGGGAGCAGACCGAGCGGCATCAGCGGCGCGTCGACCCGGACGGCCGGGATCCACACCCGCGTCGGAGCGGCGGGCGGCAGCGGCGGGACGGACCGCGCACGCCGCGCGGTGGCCAGGAGCGGCTCACCCGGCGAGCCGAACGCCTCCGCCGCCGACGGCTGGGGCGGCGGCGCCTGGTCCTTCGCTCCGTGCTCGATGAGCCAGCTCCCCGCCAGCAGCGCCACCGCCAGCAGCACGGCGATCACGGTCTTGCGCCGCGACTCCCGCGCCTGCCGCACCACGTGCGCCGGCTGCGGCCGGTACGGCGTGCGCGGCAGCGACCCTCGCAGGAAGGCCCGCACCACGCCCGGACCGTCCCCGGCCCCCGGACGCAGGGCCCGCGTCCGGGGACCGAGGGGCGGACCGGCCGGCACCGGAACGGTCCTCGGTCAGAACTGGTTGCGGCGGCGCAGGAACCAGGCACCGGCGACCGCAGCCGTGGCCAGGACGGCCGCACCCGCCACGATCTCGACCGTTCCCGAGCCATCGCTCGTACCGCCGGCACCGGTCTTCATCCCGCCCATGGGCGGCGAGGCCGGCGTGCTCGGCACGGCGCTCGGCATCGCACTCCGCGCGGTGCTCGGCATGGCGGAGGGCGAGGAGGAGCCGCGGCCCGCGGTGACGACCAGGTCGCCCGTGGCCTCCTTGCCGTTGTCGCACTTGGCGCCGATGCCGTATGTACCGGGCTTGGCCGACTCGGGCACCGTGAACTGACCCACCACGTCCTCCTTGTGCGTGCCGGGCTTGAGCTCGAAGGACGCCGGGCCGCCGACGGCGCTGGCGTCACCCGTGCCGTGGCCGTCGGCGCCGCAGGCGGTGGTGTTCACCGTGACCGTCGCGCCCGGCCGGACGCTGCTCGGACTCAGTTCCAGCTTTCCGAAGCTGTCGGCGAGCGCGGGGGCGTACGGCAGCCCCAGCGCCGCTATGGCCAGGACGGCCCCGGTGAGCACTCGTGCAGTACGCATGCTTCCTCCGTGAGCGCGGACGCGGCACGCCGATGTGCCGCAGCAGGTCGGAATCCCGCACTCCTCACAGCCGAGCCAAACCGCGTTCCGGCCCTCGCGCACCCCGGCAAACCAGAAAACGACCCGCGCCCGACGGGCTCGTGGAGAGCCGAACGGGCAGGTCATACCGGGTGGCCCGAGATCATCCGTCCGGCCCTCCCCGAAGACGGCGAACGGGTGACCGAGAGGCTACTCTCGGTCACCCGTTCGATGTCGGTGCCGGCCGTCCGGCCCCCGGCTAGTAGGCCAGGTCGTCAGGGCACCCCGTGCCCCGCGGCAGCTTGTACGGCGCCGCGATCCGGTACGTCCCCGGGTGCGGTGCCCGCAGCAGCGTCCAGTCGTCCTCCGGCTCGCCGTCCTTCGGCGGCTGCACCTGCTTCGCCAGGCAGCCGTTGACGTTGACCGGCGGCTGCCCGCCCGGCCCCGTCCGCGGCGGCTGCACGGCCTTGCCCGACTTGTCGATCAGGCCCAGCCACGGCGAGTACGGGATGCGGATCAGCACCGGCCCCGCCTTCCGCACCGTGATCGTCAGCTCGCCGGCGTCCGCGCGTTCGACGACCGCCGGCGGCTCCGCCAGCGGCGTGGGGTCCTTCACCTCGTACAGCCGCCAGTTGGCGTCCGACCAGATCTCCCGCAGGTACGGCAGGCCCTGGCCGACCAGCCTGGCCTCCTCGACGGCGGCGTTGTCGGGCTCGTCGGTCGGCAGCACCACGTGGTGCACCGCCCAGCGGCTGAGCCAGGCGCGGTAGCTGGCCGGGGTGAGCTTGCCCTCCTCGTAGAAGAGCGGGTTGCGCTTGAGGTCCGCCTGCCGGTTCCAGCCGCGCGCGAGGTTCACGTACGGGGCCAGGGCCGACGCCTCGCGGTGGCTGCGCGCCGGTACGACCTCGACGCGGCCGCGCCGGGCGTCCGCCTGCTGGAGCCGGTCCACCAGGGGGGCTATCTCGCGGGCCCAGGAGGCGGCCGGAGTGGTGTGCACGATGTCGCTGATGGAGTTGGCGGCCTGCCAGATGGTGATCGTCAGCAGCGCGAGGACGGCCGCCGTCCAGACGCGGCCCCTGCGCAGCAGCTCGGCCCTCTCCGGCCTCTTCTTCTCCGTCAGCACGGCGACCAGCACCACACCGCCGAAGACCATGCCGAGCCGGGAGATGTTCGTGCCGATCTGCGAGGGGATCAGCCAGACCAGCAGCACGCCCAGCGAGTAGAGGGCCGAGGCGATCCGTACCGTGCGCCAGGTGTGGGGCGTGAACGTCATGCCGAAGATTCCGGCCAGGAGCGGCAGGATCACCGACGCCCACGACATCGGCTGCTGACCGGAGAACGGGAACAGCCACGCCGACAGCCCGACCACCAGCACCGGGGTCACTCCCAGCGCGTACGCCGCCGGACGGCGCCTGCCCACCCAGAGCGCGGCCGCCACGATGCCCACGTACAGGCCCGCCACCGGGCTGGACGCCGTCGCCAGGCCCGCCATCACCGCTGCCAGCGCGGCCCGGCCCCAGCGGTACTTGCGCTGCGTGCGCCACCGCACCGGCCACGCGAAGATCGTGGCAACCGCCGCCAGGCCGAACATCACGCCGAGCCCGAAGGTCACCCGGCCGGAGATGGCGTTGCAGGTCAGCGCGAACGCTCCGTACAGCGCCGGCCACAGCGGCCGCCGGACGACCCGGCTGCGCACCAGCAGCAGGGCGATCAGCCCGGCCGACAGCGTGCCCGCGATCATCATCGTGGTGCGCACGCCCAGCTGGGCCATCAGGTACGGGGAGATCACGCTGTACGAGACGGGGTGCATCCCGCCGTACCAGGCGAGGTTGTAGGCCGACGCCGGGTGCTGGAGCGCGAACTCCGCCCATGCGTCCTGGGCGGCCAGGTCGCCGCCGCTGTTGGCGAACAGCGTCACCCACAGCACGTGCAGCACGGCTGCGACGAAGAGGGTCACCGGCACGGTCCCGGTGAGCGCGCGGCCGCGGCCGCCGCCCCGGTGGCCGGGCACGACCGCCCACGACGGCCGCCGCCAGGCCGGTTTCGCGGCGCCCACCGTGGTGGTCGCTCTGGCCTGCGCCGGGTCTCTGTCGGCTTCTCCCGGCTGTCCGGCCCGCGCCGGCCCCACGGTGGTCACTGCGGCTCTCCCCGTCTTCCCCCTAGGTTCTTCTCCCCCATCTTCACGCATGCCCGCACCATTGCGGGCATTCCCGTGATCCCGGCGGCCCCGGCCCGTGCTCCTGCGCACGGGCCGGGAGCCGTCGCCGACGGACCGGCCGTCGGCGAGGCGTCGGGCCGTACGTCAGCCCAGGCGGCCCAGCTTCGCCCCGAACGAGGGCTCCGCCAACGCCGTCTTCAGCGCCACCGGCACCTTGACCGCGTCCGCGCCGCTGCCCACCGTCAGCTCGCCGATCTCCGTACCGGCCTTCGCCGAGTGCGGGATCTTGCGGCCTCCGGCCGACAGTGTGAACTTCGTCGCGAAGCCGGGCCAGCCGACCGCCACGACGTCCTTCGTGGCCACGACCGGCGTCCGACCGCCGAGGCCGTCGTCCACGCGGCCGACGACGTCGCCCTTCTTCACGACGGTGGCCGTCTGCATCGCCTTCTGGATGGCCGTGATCTGGAGGTAGCTCTTGTCCTTGACCTTCTTCAGGCTGTTCTCCGCGTTGGGGTCCAGGCCCTTGAAGTGGATGTCCATCGTGGCGCCGACGACCAGGTACTCCTTGCCGTCGAGCACCCGCCGGCCCGCCCACATCAGCGCACCGCCGGCCGCGCTGCTGGAGCCCGTCTTGATGCCGAGGACACCGGTGCCCTTCACCAGCAGCGTGTCGTTGTTGTTGTTGATGTGCGGGCCGCCGGGGATGTCGGCGTTGGGCTGCTGGGTGATCTCCCGGACGACCGGGTTCTTGATCATCACCTCGGCCAGCTTCACCTGGTCCACGGCCGTGCTCTTCGTCGTGGCCGTCAGACCGCTGGGGTCGGTGTAGGTGGTGTTGGTCATGCCGAGTTCCTTGGCGGCGTCGTTCATTTTCTTGACGAACGCGTCCTCGGCACCGTTGGTGTCCCACCTGGCGAGCAGACGGGCGATGTTGTTGCCCGACGGAATGAGCAGCATGCGGAGCATGTCGTACTCGGAGAACTCCTGACCCGCCCTGACCTTCGCCGTCGACTCGCCTTCGGCGTTGGACTCCTTCTCCGCCGCCTCGTCGACCGTGATCTTGTTGCTGGTCTTGTCCCCCTTCTTCAGGGGGTGGTCCTTCAGGACCACGTAGGCGGTCATGACCTTCGCGACGCTCGCCGTCGGCACCGGCTTCTGCGGGCCGGACGTGCCCACGTCACCGGCGCCCACGACCTTGGCCGCGGACTGGCCCTCCTCGGGCCACGCGAAGTCGGGCTTGCCGCCCGCGAACGTGTACTCCTTCTTCGACCCCAGCGACAGCGTCGGGTCGGGCAGCGGGCGGAACGCCTGGACGACCATGAAGATGATCAGGAGCAGCAGGACGAGCGGCGTCCAGATCTTCACGCGGCGCATCGCCGTGCGCACCGGGGTCTCCGGCGGCGGCGGGGTGTTCGTCAGCTGCGCGAGCAGGTCGAGCGGCGCGGCGGGCCGGCCCGGCCCACTGTCCGCCGCCGCGCCGGCGCCCGGCCGGGCGGGGAACGGCGTCTGCTTGGTGCGCTCGGCTCCGTCCGTTGCCGCGGGCGCCTTGGGCGGCGTCACGGAGACGGGGATCGCGGGCTTGGCGGACGTCGCCGGCTTGGCGGACGCGGCGGGCTGACCGGCGGCAGGCTTGCCGGCGGAAGGCTTGGTGGCGGCCGGCTTGACCGGGGCGTCGTCCTTCAGCGGGACGAACTGGCTCTTGCGTGCCTGACCGGCCTTCGGAACGGAGGCCGGGTCCGGGGCCTTGAGCAGCTCGGTCGGCTGGTCGCCGGCATCGGCCTCGGCAGCGGCGTCGGCCTTGGGCCGCACGGCCTTGAACACGGCGGTCGGCTGGTCGCCGGCGGGCGGCTCGTCACCGCCATCCGCATCGGCCTCGGCATCGGCATCGGCCTTCGACGGGCTCCCGGCCTTGCCGGACGCTTCGTCACCCTCACCGGCCTTCGGCCGGACCGCCTTGAACACGGCGGTCGGACGGTCGACGGCGGGCTTCTTGTCCGCTCCGCCCGCCTTGTCCGACGCCTCGTCACCCTCGGCAGCCTTGGGCCGGACCGCCTTGAACACGGCAGTCGGCTGGTCGCCGGCGGGCGGCTCGTCACCACCATCCGCATCGGCATCGGCATCGGCCTTCGACGGGCTGTCGCCCGTGGCGCGCACGGCGCTCGGCGCGGCCGTCGGACGGTCGGCGGCGGGCTTCTTGTCCGCTCCGCCCGTCTTGTCCGACGCCTCGTCACCTTCGCCGGCCTTGGGCCGCACCGTCTTGAACACGGCAGTCGGCTGGTCGGCGGCGGCAGGCTCCTCGTCCGCGGCCGCCGACGTGCCGGCCTTGCCGGACGCCTCGTCACCATCGGTAGCAGCCTGACGGTCAGCGGCCGGCTTCGCGGCGGCGGGGCCCTCGGTGGGCGCGTCCGCGTCGCCGGCGGGCTTCTTCTCGGCCGCGCCGGCCCCGGAGGGGCCGTCCGCGTCCTCGGGCTCGTCCTCTTCGGCGCTGGCCACCCAGGCCGCCACGGCGGCCTTCAGCCGGGCATCGCCCTTGCCGTCGGTGCGGCCGTTGCCGTTGGCGCCGGCCTTCGCCCCAGCCGGCTCCGCCTTTGCATCCGCACCCGCAGGCGCATCCGCATCGGCTTCGGCTTCGGCGGTCACGTCATCCGCCGCCTCCGTCTCCGCCTCGTCGGCCTTCGGCCGTACCGTGCGGAAGACAGCCGTAGCCCGGTCGCCACCCTCACGGCCGCCGGCCGCGTCGGACTTTGCCGGTTCCCGTACGACCCCGAGCCTCGGGTCGCGTTCACTGCCCGTCGTGCCGGTCGTCTCCCCCGACGACTTCAGCTGCTTCGACTTGTCGGGGGACTCGCCCGCCACCGATGCCTCCTCGAATTTTTCCGCACCATACGCCGAGGCGGGACAGCGACAAACCACCCCGCTGACCGATTCTCTCAACGTCTTACCAGTGTCCGCTGTCGCCCTCACGACAAGGCGCGACCATACGGTCAGAGGGCGTTGTGTGCCTTCACCCACGTGCAAGACGAGACGACATACCTACCGGTTCCCACCCGAAGCCACCACGCACTCTCGACAGACCAATGTGAGAGGGGTCACCCTGTCACTCATCCACGCGGGGAGGCATGGATGGGCAGGAGCCGCAGAACAATTCCGGAGGAGCTTCTGCTGCTGGCCCTGGACCCGGCCACGGGTACCACGGCGCAGCCGCAGTCGCTCGACCTCGGTCTTGCCGGAGCACAGCTAGTGGAGCTGGCTCTGGCCGGACGGATAGCCCCAGACGGGGATCGTATCGCCGTGGTGCACCCACGGCCGACAGGAGATCCGACCCTGGACACCGCGCTCGAACTGCTGCGCCGCCGCGGCAGCCCGGTGCGGGCCGTCCACTGGATCGGCGGGCCCCGGCTGGGGCTGCGTCAGACGTATCTCACGCACCTGGAGCGGTGCGGCATGGTGCATGCCGTGGCGGGCCAGATGTGCGGGGTGCTTCCCACCACGCGGTACCAGGCGACCGACACCACCATCAGCCGGGAGATCCGGGCCCGGCTGGACAGTGCGATCCGCACCGGCGTGCCGCCGGACCCGCGGACCGCGGCGCTCGCCGCCCTGGCGCACGCCGTCGGGCTGGGCAAGCACTTGTACCCGGGCAACGAGGGGCGGTCGTCACGGTCCCGGCTCCGGGACCTGATCCGGCACGACCCGATGGGCGGGCTCGTGGCGCACGCGGTGATGGACGTGCAGAACGGCGTCGCCGCCCAGCCGCGGCGGGCACCGGCCGCCGGCGGGCCCCAGGGCAACGGCGGTTCCGGTCGCAGGGCGGCGGCCGTGCGGGCTCCGGCGGAGGCCGCGACGGCGCACCACGGCGGCGTGATGGCCCGCGCGGGCGCTTCGTGAAACGGTTCGGCACCCGCACCGCCGACGGCGCCCGTTAGCCCACGGGCACACGAGCGCCTCAGCAGGACAGCACAGGCACGGCAACGAGCACGGCAACAGGAACGGGCACCGGCGCAGGCCGTGTGCCGGCATTCAGCACCACCCTCCGCTCCGTCAGACCGCACCGCAGTCCCCACACCGGTTCGGGAGCCGCAGCACCGCGCGGGGTGGTGGACCGACCCGTCCCGGACGGCAGCCGGTCCACCACCCCGCGCACGCGTGCCCGCGCACGGACGTCCACGGGTCGCGCCCGCGCGCGGGCGTACGTACATCGACTACGTCAGTCGCGCACAAGTGCCAGGGATGGGAAGCCGACTTGGTATAAGCATTTTCCAGCGCCGCCCTGGTGAGTGGTGGCAGGCTGCGGAGCAGTAGACAGCAGCATGACGGAGCCGGAGGTGCCTCCCGTGGCGTCCAGTGTCAACCCCACCGTACGGCGGCGCCGATTGGGGCAGGAGCTGCGCAAGCTCCGGGAACTCAAGGGCATGACCGCCGAGGAGGTGGCCGAGCGGCTACTGGTCTCGCAGTCGAAGATCAGCCGGCTGGAGAACGGCCGCCGCAGCATCAGCCAGCGCGACGTCCGCGACCTGTGCAGCGTGTACGGCGTCGAGGACCACCGCATCGTCGATTCGCTGATGCAGATGGCCAAGGAGTCGCGCCAGCAGGGCTGGTGGCACGCCTTCGGCGACATCCCGTACAGCGTCTACATCGGCCTGGAGACCGACGCCGCGTCCCTGCGCGTGTACGAGGCGTCGCTCGTGCCGGGCCTGCTGCAGACGCCGAACTACGCCAGCGCCGTGACCGAGGGCTCGTGGCCGGAGGCCACGGCGGCGGACGTCGAACGGCGCGTCCAGGTGCGCATGCGGCGCCAGGAACGGATCACCGATCCGGAGAATCCGCTGCGGCTGTGGGCGGTCATCGACGAGTCGGCGCTGCGCCGGATCGTCGGGAACAACTCCATCATGCGCGAACAGATGGAGCACCTGGTGGAGTTCAGCATGCAGCCGCACATCACCGTGCAGGTGCTGCCCTATTCCGTGGGCGCACACCCGGGTATGTACGGAAAGTTCTCCATTCTCGAATTCCACGATCCCCAGGACGCGAGCACGGTCTATCTGGAGGGAATCACCAGCGACCTCTATCTGGAGAAGCCGAATGACGTCCAGGCGTACAGCGTGATGTACGAGCACCTGCGCATGCAGGCGCTCAACGCGGAGGACTCGCGGCGGTTCATCCTGCAGGTCGCCGAGGACTGGGCGAAGGCGGCGGCGCACTCCTGAGGGCGACCGGAGCGGCTGCTGCCGTGCGGGGGCGGAACGGTACACCCCCGGCACCCGGTAGGGAAGGCGTAATGCATATATGCCATCCGGTCGAGTGAAGGGCCAATTCATCCGGTGATGTTGGCGCGTAACGTCGGTCGCACCTCGGGAAACCGGCGTTAGCAACTCACATGCATCGGAGCAATCATGGCGATTCAGCAGGGTAAGACCACGTGGCAGAAGTCCTCCTACTCGCTGGCCAACGGTGACTGCGTGGAGGTGGCCTCCCCGGTTCGGCAGTCCATCGCGGTCCGTGACTCCAAGGACGTGCAGGGTCCGTCCCTCGTCTTCACCCCGGACTCCTGGTCCGCGTTCGTGGCGATCGTCGACGACGGCAGCCACGCTCTCTGACCACTGACCCCACTGCGGATCGCCCGGCAACGGCGATAGCACCGCCGCCGTATCGATACACCCGCACAGAGCCCTCTCGCCTGGCCCCGCCGTCCCGGTCGAGAGGGCTCGGTCGTGCCCGGGCCGGGCCCGGAGCACACCCCGGGGGCGGCCCGGGCCCGGCCTGCGGGCGCCGTAGCACTACGAGCGCGGGTAGCGCTCCAGCCAGGCCGCCGAGTGGCCGCCGGGGCCGTGCAGCGACGGGCCGTGCGTGAGCTCCATGGCGAAGTCGTCGGCGAGTTCGAGGATCGTCGCCCGGCCCTCCAGTTCGGCCACCCAGCCCGGCGGCAGCGCGGTCTCGCCGTGCACCGCGCCGAGAAGGTTGCCGCAGATGGAGCCCGTGGAGTCGGAGTCACCACCGTGGTTGACGGCGAGCAGCAGGCCGTGGCGTACGTCCTCCGCGACAAGCGCGCAGTACAGGCCCATGGCCAGGGCCTCCTCGGCCACCCAGCCCTCCCCCAGCGACCGGACGCGCTCGGGCGTCGGCACGCCCTGCCGCACGGCGACGAGGGCCATGCGCAGCGCCTCGGTGGTCTCCTCGTGGCCGGGACGCGCGGCCAGCAGGGGCAGGGTGCGGTGGACGGCCGACTCCAGCGCCTCGCCGCGCATCACCCCGTGCACGATGGCCGCGAAGGCCGCCGCCGCGAGGTGGCCGGAGGGGTGACCGTGCGTCTGGGCGGCGCATTCGTCCGCCAGCTGGAAGACGGCCTGCGGCTCCCAGCCCGTCAGCAGCCCGAACGGCGCGGAGCGCATGACGGCGCCGCACCCCTTGGACCCGGGGTTCTTGGGCGCGTCCAGGGTGCCCATCCGGTCGTCGGCGAGGCCGCCCAGGCAGGCGTTGCCGGGCGCCCGCCGGGCGTACAGCCACTCCTGGCCGGCGAGCCAGCCGGCGTCCGGCACCCGCTCGTCCGGGCCCCAGCCGCGCTGGGTGGCGGCCCAGCGCAGGTGGGCGCGGTGGACGTCGGCCGCCGGCTGCCAGACGCCGGTGGAGCGGCGCACCTGGGCCCGGATCAGCCCCTCCGCCGTGAAGAGCGTCATCTGGGTGTCGTCGGTGACGGCGCCGCGCCGCCCGTAGGCCGGCACGTAGTCGGTCACTCCGGCCGGACCGTGAGCGGCGCGGATCGCCTCCAGCGAGTCGAACTCGATGCCGGCGCCCAGCGCGTCCCCGATCGCCCCGCCCAGCAGGCAGCCGCGCACCCGGCTGCGGAAGTCCTGCTGCTCCGCCCTGCCCCAGGGGAAGTGGCCCGCCGGCCCGGGCCCGTCAGCCATCGGACTTCTTCGCCGGCCGGACCGTGTTCATGATCTTGTCGATCTGCTCGGTGGACAGTGCGTCCGGCACGCCCTGGTCGGCGTAGAGGACCCAGCCGTGGAAGGTGCCGTCGGGCATCTTCTGCGCGATGCTCTTGACGATCGCGGTGGGCGGCACGCAGGGGCTCGGCCGGTTCTTGACCGTCACCTTGGCGGTGGCGGTCCAGCCGTCGATCCCGTTGTGCTTCCACTCCTTCTCGTCCGTGATCTGGATCTCGGGCTTGTTGTCCTTGCCGCCGTAGGCCATGAAGCCCCAGTTGCCCGCCCAGTTGCGGGCGTTCGTCTTGAGGTCGCCGTCCGTGCCGCCGCCCGTGGTGCCGACGGTGGCGAGCTGGCCCGAGCCGGCCTCGCCGATGGAGTCGGGGTTGGCCTTCGACGAGCAGCCGCCCTCACGGAAGTTGGAGGCGCCGGTCATGACGACGACCGGCTTGCCGCCCTCGGTGTAGGAGATGGCGGTGTCGGTCGGGTAGACCTTCCACTTGTCGTCCTTGGACGGCACGTCGTACTGGAAGAAGTGCTCCTCCCGCAGCTGCGTCTGCCACCCGGCGACCATCGGCTGCGGGCCGGTCGGGGTCGGCTGGCCGTTGCCCCCGGGGGTCGGCTTGTCCTGGCCGGGGGCGGCCGGTGCCTGGGAGCTGCCGGGCTTGCCGGCCTTCTCGTCGTCCTTGTCGTCGCCGCCGGCGAGCAGGAACACCGCACCGCCGCCGATGACGGCCAGCGCCACGACGCCGCCGATGACGGCGAGGAGCGTGGTGTTCTTCTTCCGCTGCTGCGGCGGCGCCGGCGGCTGCCCGTACGCCGGGGCCTGCCCGTAGGCGGGGTTCTGCCCGTACGCGGGGGCCGCGCCGGGCGGCGTCATGCCCGGCTGCGGGGCGACGCCCGGGCCGGGGAAGGGGCCGGGCGCGGCGCCGTGGCCGACCGCGGGGCCCGGGGC
>NZ_JAIXMK010000052.1:0-10169 GCF_020328095.1 Streptomyces sichuanensis | reverse complement strand
CGGTTCCGGGGCGCCTGCCCCTGCCGCGCCGCCCGCGCCCCGTCCGCCGGGCCCGCTGCCGGTGGGGACCGTTCCGCTGCGGCCGCCGGCCGCCCCGGCCCCGCCGCCGTCGCACACGGTGCCCAGCACACCCCGCCCGCAGTTCCCGCCCCGCCCCGCCTATCGCAGCTCCGTCAAGGCCGCGTCCAAGAAGCCGGTGCGCAGCACCCCGCTGGTCACCCTCACCCTGCTGCTCACCACCCCGGCCGTCCTGGCGGCCGCCCTGCTGCGCCCGCGCTCCTCCGCCCGCCGTGGCCGCTGACCCGCGCCATGGCCTGCTGCCGCGTGACGCAGGTCATTGGCCCGGTTCGAGGCGGTAGCTAGCCTTTTCCTTCGTCTTGTCCGCATGTGGCGTCCGTCAGGGGCGCAGACGCGAACGGTTCCCCGTGATGTCCGCAGACCTCTCCCCGCTGATAGCCGCCACGACCCAGTGGCTGACCCGGGCGTACGCGCCCGGGGGCGGCGCGCTGGACTCCGCGCTCGCCGGTGCGCAGGCGCGCCAGGCGGTGACGGTCGCGGCGTGGCTGCGCTATCCGACGGCCCTGGACGCCGGCCTGGTCATGGTCGCCGGGCCCGGCGGGTCCGCCCGCCTCGACTGGCTCGTGGGAGCCGACCACGGCGAGCCCGACGAGGCGGACCACGCGTGGCGGACGTGGGTCGACGAGGTCGTCGCGAGCTGGGCCGCGTCCTTGCTCACCGACCGGCGGCTGGCCGCCGCCGCGGTGGCCGCCGTCGGCGACAGCGACCATGCCCTGGGGCTGCCGGTCGAGTTCCGCCGGCTGACCGCACCCGACGACCACGACGGACGCGCCGCCCCCCTGCTCAGGCACCCGGACCTGGTGGCCTCGCTGGCCGGGCTGCACCGCGGCGAGCTGCTCGGCCGGCTGGACGCCGGGTCCGCGCACGCCGCCTGAGCCCCGTCCGGCGCCCGGTGCCGCCCGTTCGTCCGAACAGATGAAAGGCCGACCGCGACCCGTTGCAGGTGCCCCCGTGGAGGCCCCGGTGGGGGCACTGTCGGAGGGGCGCGGACAGGAGGATCCGCGCGCTTCCATCCAGGGGACCGGCAGGAGACCAGACATGGCGGAGCGGGCACAGGGCGGCGCGGACGAGAACGTCGTGACACTGCTCAAGGAGCAGCACCGGCAGATCCGGGAACTGTTCGAGCAGGTCGAGACGGCGGAGGGCGAGGGGCGCCGCGAGGCGTTCAGGAAACTCGTCCGCCTGCTCGCCGTCCACGAGACGGCCGAGGAGGAAGTGGTGCACCCCACCGCCCGGCGCGCCTTCGAAAGCGGCGACCGCGTCGTGGCCGACCGTCTGCGCGAGGAGCGGGAGGCGAAGGAGGTGCTGAGCGAACTGGACGGCATGGACGTCGACGACCCGGACTTCATGCCCACGCTGCGCGCCCTGCGCGACGACGTCCTGGCGCACGCCGACGCCGAGGAACGGCTGGAGTTCAACCGGCTGCAGGAGCAGACCGAGCAGCGGACGCTCGCACGGATGGCCAAGGCCGTCAGGGCCGCCGAGGCGATGGCTCCCACGCACCCGCACCCCGGTGTCGAGAGCGCCACGAAGAACATCGTGCTGGGGCCGCTGGCCGCCGTCGTGGACCGCACCCGCGACGCGGTGCGCAAGGCCATGGGCGACCGGCACTGAACGCCCGGCACCGCCCGCCCCTGCCGCACCCGACGGGGAACGGGCCGGCATGCGGCTGCTCCTGACCTCCGACACCCACCTGCCGCGGCGGGCCCGTTCGCTGCCGGACGAGCTCCTCGCCGCGATCGCCGACGCCGATGTGGTGATTCACGCCGGGGACTGGGTGGACGAGGCCGCTCTCGACCTGTTCGTCTCGCGCGCCCGCCGGCTCGTCGGCGTGTACGGCAACAACGACGGCCCCGCGCTGCGGGCCCGCCTGCCCGAGGTCGCACGGGCCCGGCTCGGCGGCCTGCGCTTCGCCGTCGTCCACGAGACGGGCCCGGCCCACGGGCGGGAGAAGCGGTGCGCCGAACGCTTCCCGGACACCGACGTGCTGGTGTTCGGCCACAGCCACATCCCCTGGGACACCACGGCCCCCGGCGGTCTGCGGCTGCTGAATCCCGGATCCCCCACCGACCGCCGCCGCCAGCCGCACCACACGTACATGACCGCGGAGGCGGCGGACGGCAGGCTCGCCCGGGTGACGCTGCACCGCATCACCCCTGCGGCCGCGGGGCCGGCCGCCTCCTAACCTGGTCACATGATCACTGCTGCAGACGTCCGTCGCATCGCGCTGTCCCTTCCCGAGACCGTCGAGAAGGAGGCGTGGAGCATGCCCACCTTCCGCGTGGCCGGGAAGATGTACATCACGGTCCCCGACGACGGGACGTCCTTCGCCGTGCGGTGCCCCAAGCACGAGCGCACGGAGCTGATCGCGGCGGAGCCGGAGAAGTTCTGGGTGCCGCCGCACGAGGCGGGCTCCCACTGGGTGCGCGTGCGGCTCGCCGCCCTGGAGGACCTGGACGAGCTGCGCGACATCCTCGTCGACTCCTGGCGGCAGGCCGCGCCGGAGCGCCTCATGGACGCCCTGCCGGGCCCGGGGGCCGGGCAGGGCTGAGGAGGGTCACTCGCAGCCGCGGCGCCAGTTCCAGCCGATGAACGTGTGCCGCAGCTCCACGTCGAAGGTGCAGGTCGCCGTCGAGTCGGGGTTGAGCTTGACGTTCGAGTGGTGGGTGTTGGCGTACCACTTGCCGGTCACGTCGAAGATGCCCTTGTAGGTGAACTCGGCATTCGCCTGCGTGGTGACGGTCGCGCAGTCGTTGGTGCAGTCGTCCTTCTTGTCCGACGACTTCAGCGACCAGCCCGCGTCCCACGGCTCGCGGTTCCACTCGTGGCGCGCCTCGGTCGCGGCGGTGGTGATGCGGCCGTTCGCGCTGTCCCAGGTCGACGTCGTGTACAGGCCGGTCATTCGGATGTTGCAGCAGTCGAACATCTCGTTCCAGCTGCGGAACTGCCGGCCCGCGGCGGCCGTCGCGCTCCGGGGGGCCGCGGCGAGTGCGCCCTTGGCGGCGGGCTTGCCGGAGGAGGCGGGAACGTACTGCACCGGGCCCGTCACGGGCTTGCAGTCCTTGCCGATCGTGACGTCCTGCACCACGGCCATCCCGGCCGGCGGCGCGGGCAGGGCACCGGTCAGCTTGACGCCCTCACAGGACTGCTCGGGCGAGGGGGGAGCCGTGTCCGCGAGGGCGGTGCCGCTCATGAGCGAGAGCAGACCGGCCGAGGCCACCACGACGGATGCGAAGCGCTTGTTCACGTGTCATGCCTTTCACCAAGATCGTTAAGCAGAGCGTAATGAGGCCGGTGCCGGATGAAACGCCCTGGAAGAAGGGTCGGCCGGAAGATGACAGGACGGCGACGCTGCCACGCCGGGAACACGCCCAGAACACGCCGGGAACGCGCCGGGACGACGGAAGCGGGCCCGGGGGGAGCCGGTGGCCGGCGCCGCCGCCATGGCAGCTTCCTGCCATGGTCACGGCCCCCGCCACGTCGCTAGCATCCGCCCATGGACGCGAGCGCCGCCTTCGAGCCGTGGAGCCCCCGTTTCGTCGCCGACCCCTACCCCGGGTACGCCCGGCTGCGGGCCGCCGGACGCATCCACTGGTTCGCGCCCAGCAGGCAGTGGCTCGTGCCGCACCACGCGGACGTCCGGGCCCTGCTGCGCGACCGCCGGCTGGGGCGCACGTACCTGCACCGCTTCACGCACGAGGAGTTCGGCCGCACCCCGCCACCGGTCGCGCACGAACCCTTCCACGTCCTCAACGGCAACGGGCTGCTCGACCTGGAGCCCCCCGACCACAGCAGGATCCGGCGCCTGGTCGCGAAGGCGTTCACCCCGCGTCGGGTCGACGACCTCGCCCCGACCGTCCGCCGGCTGGCCGGCGAGCTGGTGACCGGCCTCCTCGGCGAGGGCGGCGGCGACCTGATCGCCGCGGTCGCCGAGCCGCTGCCGGTCGCCGTCATCGCCGAGATGCTCGGCGTCCCCGCCGCCGACCGGCCGCTGCTGCGCCCCTGGTCCGCGGACATCTGCGGCATGTACGAACTCAACCCGGACGAGGAGACGGCACGACGCGCCGTGCGCGCCTCGGCCGAGTTCTCCGCCTACCTGCGGGAGCTGATCGCCGACCGCCGTGCCCGGCCCGGCGACGACCTGCTCACCGCGCTGATCGGCGCCCACGACGAGGGGGACCGGCTCACCGAGCAGGAGCTGGTCTCCACGTGCGTCCTGCTCCTGAACGCCGGCCACGAGGCCACGGTCAACACCACCGGCAACGGCTGGTGGGCGCTCTTCCGCCACCCTGCCCAGCTCGCCGCCCTGCGCGCCGACCCCGCCCTGCTGCCCGGCGCGATCGAGGAACTGCTGCGCTACGACACGCCGCTGCAGCTCTTCGAGCGCTGGGTGCTCGACGACATCGAGATCGGCGGCACGCTCGTCCCGCGCGGCAGCGAGGTCGCGCTGCTGTTCGGCTCCGCCCATCGCGACCCCGCCCGCTTCGCCGACCCCGAGCGCCTGGACGTCACCCGCGCCGACAACCCCCACCTCGGGTTCGGGGCCGGCATCCACTACTGTCTGGGCGCCCCGCTCGCCCGCATCGAACTCCAGGCCGTCTTCGGTGCGTTGTTGCGTCGTGTGCCGCAGCTGCGGCTCGTGGCGGAGCCGCAGTGGAAGCCGGGCTTCGTGATCCGGGGGCTGCGGGAGCTGCTCGTCGCCTGCTGATCCCGGCCCCGGCCGGGCCTCAGGCCCGGCGGGTGGTGGCGGCCGCCTCGGCGGAGCCTGCGCCCACGTATCCGTACGGGGAGAAGGCGTTCGCGGCGAACGCGCTCGTCGCCGGGCCGGCCGTGGCCGGTACGAGCTCCACGCACGCCGTCTGCGGCTGTGCGGTGCTCTCGCCGATCCGGCAGGCCACCGCCGAGAGCTTGATGGTGATGAAGTCGGCGATCTGCGCGCCGAAGCGGATGGGCTTGCCGCCGATGGTGATGTCCGAGACGGTGAAGTGCCGGTCCTCCGGCACCTCGTAGACGGCCCGGACCGGATGGGCCCGCTCCCCGCGCACGTACGTCCAGTAGCCCTGCGGGTCGGAGGAGTCGGGGGTCAGCCATCCCTCGGTCGACAGTCCGTTGAAGTACAGGCCCACGGGGTCGGTGAGCGAGAGGTCGGCCGCCTGCCGGGCGACGGTGTTGACGACCTCGCCGATGTGCGGGTCGCTGTGCCGCTCGGCGACTCCGTACTTGCTGCAGGCGATGAGCTCCTGCGCGGTGACGAGCTCCTGGCCGTCGATGACGCGGCGTATCGTGGCGGCCCCGGCGAGCTCGATCTCGGCGCCGAGGGTGTTGGACGGCTGGATGAGGTGCATGGCGCCCTGCGTGGTGGAGTCGTTCCACCGGTTGCGGCGCCGGTAGCGGCCGTCGAGGCCGAAGAGGTCCGCCCGGCGCACCTGCGGGCTGACGTGCTGCTGGTAGAGCCGCAGTGCCGTTTCCGGGCCGGTCTGCGCGAGGACGTCCCAGTATTCGGGCCCCTCGCAGGTGAACGTCACACGGGTGATCCTTCCGGCGTCGTCGCGGGTGACGCTCCACTCGCAGTACTCGTCCTGGACGTCGCGGCTGGCGTCCGCGCGCTGCCAGCGCTGGGCGTCCGAGACGGAGTCGAGCTTGATGCGCCGGGGGAACGCGGTCCAGGTGACCGTGGCCTCGGTGGCGTCGGGGGCCGTCTCCACCCGGGTGAGGTTGTAGAACTGCGGCCGGGGGCTGTCGTTGCGGACCTTGGCCGGATCGGGCCCCCTGACGGCGCCGTCGACGCTGTCGGAGATGAAGACGTGCCATGCCTTCAGGCCCACGTCGGCGAGGTCGGCGAGCCGGCCGGGGGGCCCGTACGCGTCGAGTGTGCTCATGGCGTCGCTCCTTGGGTGACGGGCGCGGGGGCGGTGGTGGTGACCGTCGCGTCCTCGTTCATGCGCAGCCGGGGGGCGTCGGCGGGGATGTCGGTGACGGGCAGCGTGAGTTCGAACTCGTTGAGCTTCCTGCTCCGGAAGTCGCGGCGTCGCGACTCGGCGAGCCGGGTGAGGTCGTCGAAGCCCTCGGGGGTGCCGGTCCGGGCGGCGGCCCTGCTCAGATAGGCGTCCACGCGGGCGGCGAAGGCCGTGGGCCAGGCGTCGTCGGACAGAGCCCAGTGCTCCGCGAACCGGGCCTCCGGGCTGTCCTGCGGCAGGCTCCGGGCGGCGGTCGTGATCGCGCCGGCGACGGAGTCCGCGAGTGCCGCGGTGGGGGTGGGCGCGGTGGGGACGTACGCCATGAGGCGGGCCCGGTCCGTGCTGTAGACGGGGTTGGGGAAGTCGACCATCAGCGCGGCCGCGGCGAACTTCGCCGGAAGGATCCCGGCGAGCACCATCCGGTGCACCACGTCGTTGTCCTCGCGGGCCGCCTCGGGCACCAGGAAGGCGAAGAACGTGTCACCGGGCTGGGAGAAGCCGCTCGTCCGCTCCTGCATGCGGAAACCGAACCGGCTCAGGCTGCCCAGGTACAGCGCCGCGGGCACGCGCGGCGGCGCCGCCGCGACGGGCAGGCCCAGGTCGTCCAGGAGCGCGTCGCCGTTCAGCCAGAAGCCGATGGGCAGCACCAGGTCGTCGCCGTCGGCCCGGACGGTGGCGCTCTGGACGGACGTGCTGGTGAGGTTGACCGTGGTGCTGGTGAACAGCTGGCGCAGCAGGTGGTCGGGGCGGTCCACGGTCCCGCCCGCGGTCACCTTCGCCAGCCGGGCGTCCGTCCACCGGCCGACAAGGGCCTTGACGGTCGTCTCCAGCTGCTCGGCGCCCGCGACCTGCCCGTAGAGCGGGTCGCCGCGCAGGGGGTCGTCGGGGGCCAGCCGGATCGTCGCGGCCATGGACTGCCAGTTGATCCAGGGCTGCTTGAGCTCCTTCATGACCACGCTGCCGTTGACGTGGCTGTCGAAGCAGCCGTGCCCCCGGGACGCGGGCGCGAGCGCCGACCAGGAGTCGCCGGTCCACACCCACGCGGGCCGGATGCGCATGTAGTAGTTGAAGTGGCCCGCCCGCGCGTCCCAGGCGGCGACCTGCAGGAACGTGGTGTCCGGGTCGCTGTTGGCCCCCGTGCTGACCAGCAGGTCCGGAATGCGGCCCCGCTCGGCCCGGGTGATCGCGTAGCGGATGTCGCGGTGCAGGCCGGGCGCCGCGGACGGAGGGAGCTGGCCCGACTCGCTGACCAGGAACACGGATTGCTCGGGCACCGCACCGGCGCCGTCGAGGCCCGCGAGCAGCTCGCGCGAGGACATCGGGAAGCGCCCGTGCCGGAAGAAGACCTCCGCCAGGGGGTCGTGCAGGTCCGCGCGCTCGGCGTCGGTCATCGGCCGCGCCTCGCCGTCCACCCCGCTCACCGCCCGGTACAGCCGGCCGGCCACCAGCCCGGGCATCGCCGGCCCCTGCCCGGCGGGGACGGCGGCGGTCAGCCCCGGGGCGTACGAACCGCCGGCCCGCCCGCCGCCGTCGGACGGCCACGCCCACGCGGTCGCCCGCCGCCGCTCGGGCGGCTGGCCGCGCACGTCTTCGGGGGTGGGTCCTGTCATGGGCGGCACCGATCTGCGCAATGACGGGCGTCCCCGCGCGGCGGTATCCGTTGCGTGCCGCGCCTCAGGGGGTATGGAGGGCGAGTCCCTTCCGGGGCGGTCCGCCACCGGGCCTCGCGTCACCGTCACCTCACCGGCAACGGGGCTCCGCTCCGTTCCGGCGTCCTCCTTCGAGGCTCCCAGCCGTGCCGGGCGTCGGCAACCCGGATGCCGGCGGCCGGCCCGCGACGGCGCACGGCGTCACCGGGCCGCCCGGGCCGGCTGCTCCGTGCCGAAGGCCAGTTCACGCAGCCGCCGCCAGTCCAGGCGCGGCCTGAGCCGCGGCACGCCCGGGCGTCGGCGGGGGACGCGCACGCGCAGGGCCCGGTGCTCGATGGCGCAGCGGACGGGGGCGGGGAAGGACAGGGCCTCGCCGTCGACGCCGACCTGCACCATCGGCGCGTCGGCGTCGACCAGGACGGCGCGGGTGGCGAGGACGGTCAGGCCGGGGGAGCGGCGGCCGCGCAGCAGGGCCGCCGCCTGGGCCGCGTTGTCGGCCCTGACACTGAGCAGTCCCAGCACGCCGCCGTCGAGCCGCTCCCGGCGGCCGAGCCCGGCCGGGTCGCCCACGCGGTAGGGGTTGTTGCTCACCAGCACGGCCTGCGGGGCCTCGACGGTGACGCCCCCGGCGCACACGGTCAGGCGGGGGCCGTGATGGCCGGTCAGCACGTCGGGCAGCAGCTGCAGCACGGTGCGGACCTTGTCGTCGCGGTAGGCGGGGCTCTGCACCACCGCCGCGTAGGCGCCGAACGAGGCGTTGTTGACGAAGACCCGGTCCCCGACGCGCCCGAGGTCCACCCGGAACTCGACCCCGTCCGTGAGGGCGTCCAGGCCCGCCGCCGGGTCGTTGCGGTCCAGCCCGAGATCCAGGGCGAAGTGATTGCGGGTCCCGGCCGCGACGACCACGAACGGGACGTCGTGCGCCGCCGCCACCCCGGCGACCAGGGCCTGGGTGCCGTCACCGCCGGCCACCCCGAGCAGGTCCGCCCCGCGGGCCACGGCCTCGCGCGCGAGCGCCACGACGTCCTGCGGCCGGCCGGGGTCGAGGAGGACCACCTCCGCGCCCAGCGCCGTCGCCTTCTCCCGCAGCCGGTGGCGCGCCACCTTCCCCCCGCCGGAGTGCGGGTTCATGATGAGGAACGGCCGCCGCGGCGGCGCGACGGGCACCCCGGGCGCGGCCGTGGGCGCGCGGTCCGCCCCGAGGGCGGCCCAGCCCGCGCAGGCCGCCAGCACCCACAACCCGCCGGAGAGCAGCACGAGCCAGAGCAGGCCCGCGGCCACGTAGAAGGCGATCACCGCGGCCGGTGCCGCCGCGGCCAGGACGGCGGCGCACACCCGTGCGACGCCCCGGCGCGTCAGCGTCCACCACAGCCCCGCTGCGCAGGCGGCCAGCCCGCCGAGCCCGGCCCCCACCAGCCCGACGCTCCGGACGCCCCCGGCCAGGAGCAGCACCGACGCCGCCGAGAAGGCCGCCAGGAGCGCCAGGCGCGCGGCCCGTCGCTGCGCCATGACGTCGTGCACGCCGCTGCCGCCGCCCATGGTCCCCGCCCTCCCGTCGCCACCGGACACCTGAAGGACGCTCGGTACGGCCGCCATCGTTGCGCCCTCATCCGGAAGCACAACGGATCCGCACAGGCGGGGGACATCCGCATCCTGCACCCGACGGGTGGACTCCGCGCGTCGTTCCCCCAGCCGCGCGGTCCCCGCGTGCCGTCCCGGGCGGCGCCCGCGCCGCCGGCGGCCGACGGGGCCGGGGTCAGCTGCCGGACGTGAGCGCGCTGTCGTCGCCCGGGGCGGAGCCGGGCAGGCGGTGCCGGGCGACGACCAGGGCGGCGTCGATGTCGCGCGTTCCGGTCGACACGCACAGCGTGTAGGCGACGTCGGCCATCCTCTGCCGCGTCGTCGGGCCTGCCTTCCCCGATGCCAGCGTGCGCTCCAGTGCGGTGTAGCGCCGGACGAGATCGTCGAGCACGGCGGGGTGGGCAAGCAGCATGGACTTCTCCTTCGAGAGACGGACATGTGAGAGCACATGACGTTCTCTCCGCGCCTGCCCGGAAGCCCGTGCTCCATGCCCCTTTCCCGGGCCGCCGCCCTCCCGCGGTTGTTCCCCGGGCGGCGGCCGGGCGCGGTCAGGGCGCGGCGGCTTCCGTCGGCTTCCAGGTCAGGGACACGGTGAAGTTGGCGGCCAGGCACGCCTTGGCGATGAACGCGCCGGCCTCACCGTGCAGGTTGATGCCGAACTCGACCTTGATCTCATCGGGCGACTGGGCCGCCGACCGCAGCCGGGCCACCACGGCCTGCACGCCCGGCTCGACGCGCCGCACCGCGTCCTCGAACGTCTGCTGCGCCCGTTCGACCGTGCTGTCGTGCAGGCCGCGCGTCACCGGCCCGGCCGCCGTCGTTCCCTCGCTGACCTCGACCAGCACCGCACCGCCGCCGGCGGTGGGGAATTCCACGAGCTGCCCCAACGGTCTCTCCTTCGCTT
>NZ_JAIXMK010000051.1:0-81261 GCF_020328095.1 Streptomyces sichuanensis | reverse complement strand
CGGTGGGGAATTCCACGAGCTGCCCCAACGGTCTCTCCTTCGCTTCCCCGGTGGTTCCCCGCGCGGGGAACCACCGTGCCGGACGGCTATGCGTCGCCGACCGGCCAGATCCTGACGGTGTGGTCATGACTGCCCGTGGCGAGCCGGTCGCCGTCCGGGCTGAACGCCACTGCGAGGACGTTGTTCTCATGGCCCACTTCGGTGATGTTCTCGCCGGTGGTGGCGTCCCAGATGCGGGCGGTGCGGTCGTGGCTTCCGGTGGCGATGCGGCGGCCGTCGGGGCTGAAGGCGACGGCGTAGACGGTGTCGTCGTGGCGTACTTCCAGGGTTCTCTCGCCCGTGGTGGCGTCCCAGATGCGGGCGGTGCGGTCGTGGCTTCCGGTGGCGATGCGGCGGCCGTCGGGGCTGAAGGCGACGGCGTAGACGGTGTCGTCGTGGCGTACTTCCAGGGTTCTCTCGCCCGTGGTGGCGTCCCAGATGCGGGCGGTGCGGTCGTGGCTTCCGGTGGCGATGCGGCGGCCGTCGGGGCTGAAGGCGACCGCGAAGACGGCGTCGTCGTGGCGTACTTCGAGAATCTTCTCGCCGGTGGCGGCGTCCCAGACGCGGGCCGTCTGATCGAGGCCACCGGTGGCGACGCGACGACCGTCGGGACTGAACGCGACGTCGAAGACCGTGTTGTCGTGCAGCACTTCGGCGATCGTCTCGCCGGTGGCGGCGTCCCAGACGCGCCCCGTCCGGTCGAGGCCGCCCGTGGCGACGCGCGTGCCGTCCGGGCTGAACGCCACCGCGAGCACCGCCTTGTCGTGGCGCACCTCCAGCGTCCTCCGGCCGGTGGCCGCGTCCCAGATCCGTCCCGTGTGGTTGTCGGAGCCGGTGGCCAGCCGCGTCCCGTCCGGGCTGAACGCCACCGCGTACACCCAGTGCAGCTCCGGCACCCCGACCGCCACCTCCAGCCGCTCCCGCCCCGTCGCGTCGTTCACGTCGTACACCCGCGCCGACGCCGCGGCGCCCGAGACGGCGAGGGCCCCGCCGCCGGGGTCCCATGCCAGGGCGTAGACCTCGTGCCCGAAGTCGATGCGCCCCGTCTCCGGCGGGTGGGCCCGCAGTTCGCGCCGCGCACGGTCGGCGAGCGCGGCGTAGTCCCCGGCCGCCTCCGGGCGCAGGGCCGCCAGTTCGGCGATCAGGTCCCGCACCTCTTCCCACGCGTGGGCGGCCGCCCGTTCGTCCAGCGCGGTCCGCAACCCGTCCTCCCGCTCGGCGTCCTGCAGGGCTCCGCGGGCCCGGGTGGCCAGCCCGGCGGGGTCGGCCGCGGACGCGTCGAGCCGTCGCAGCTCCTCGTCGACGTCGAGGACGGCCCGCCACCGTCCGGCCTCCGCGTGATAGCGCAACTCCGCCTGCAGGTCGGCGACGTGCTGCCGGGCCCGGCACCGTTCCCGGCGCGCGGCCGCGTCACGGTCCTCGGGCTGCTCCTGCAGGATCTCCGCGTACGCCTCGATCGCGGTGGTCCAGTCCTGGGCGGTCTCCGCCTCGGCCGCCCGCTCGTGGAGGCCGGCGAGCCGGCACCGGCGGGCGGCGGTCTCGCGCAGCGCCGCCGCCTCGTGGTCGTCCGGAGCCAGGGTGAGCAGGTCGTCCAGGAGCTCGATGGCCTTGTCGTGGTTGCCGATGCGCAGTTCGGCGCCGGCCATGACGCGCAGGGCACGCAACTGCGCCTCGTGACGGCTCGCGTCGGGCGGCTGTGACCGCCCGGGCTGCGGCTGCGCACCCGGCGGCGGCCCGGGCTCCCGGGCCGGGGGCGCGGGCGGCGGTGCGGAGGTGAAGGTGAACAGCTCGGTGGTCTCCCCCCGTACGTACAGCACCGGCGTGATCCACTCCAGCGCCGTACGGCCGCAGCCGAGCATCGCGATGCGGCCGCTGCGGGCGGCCTCGTCGATCCGGTGGCCGCTGGCGAGCGAGGTGTAGAAGCCCTGCGCGAAGTGGACCGCTGCCCGGTCGCTGACGGTGAACTGCATGGCGGCCACCGCGCTGATGCCGCTGCGGACGAGGGCGGCGCCGGTGCTGGAGAAGACGTCGTGGGTGCCGCCCTGCGCCGAGGCGCACGAGTTGAGGACGACCAGCCGCGGCGTGGGCTCGGCCATGCCCAGCAGGTCCACCAGCTGGTTGGCCGCCACCATGTGCGGGCCGCCGTCGTCGTCCACCAGCGCGATCAGACCTTCGTCGGCGTCGGCGTCGTAGTCGCCGTGGCCGATGAAGTGCAGCACGTGCCATTCGCCCTCCAGCAGCGCCGCCTGCACGCTGTCCCAGTCGGCGGCCGGCAGCCACGTCAGCTCGACCCGTCCCGCCGCCACCTGCCCGGCCAGCGCCCTCTCCAGCCGCCGGCGCTCGGCGTCGGTGTCCAGTGGGGGCAGCCCGCGCGGCGAGGCGATGATCACCAGGACCCGCAGGGGTGGGCTCACCCGCTGCGGCTCGCGCGTGTACAGGGCGGGCACGTGCCGGACCAGCGGCTCGTGCCGGCACAGGTAGGCGCCGTCCTCCGGATCGAACAGCATCTCCCACGGGAGCAGGGCCAGTTCCGGCGCGTCCAGCCGCAGCACGATCCGCAGCCGTTCCTGCCGTTCCTGTGCCGCCCCCAGGCTCGCCCGGTAGGTCCCGTAGACGGGGCCGGTGAACAGCGCCCGGAACAGCTGCTCTCCGACCTGCTGCACCGGTTCCTCGCTGAGCGGCACCACCCGGCGCGCCGACACCGACGAGGCCAGTACCGTCGCCTCCAGCTCCGGCCGCCGGGCCAGCAGTTCGTCGACGTCCAGCTGCAGCCCGGCCGTGGGCTCTCCGCCGGCTGCGGCGTGCACCACCCGCACCTCGTAGTCGCCGGGGCCCGTCCCGGAGATCTCCAGTTCGAGGTCAGTGGCCATCGCCACCCCTTCCCTATGACCCCATCCTGCGGGCGGACGCAGGGCCGGACCAGGGCGGTTAGCCCGATCGGGGCGCCCCGCGGCTCACTGCCCGGGCCGCGGCCGCCAGGGTCCGGGGCCCTTGAGGACGCGGTGCGTGGGCGCCGTGCTGGTGTGCCGGACGCCGGGCAGGGCCGCGACGGGGCCGGTGAGGTAGCGGTAGAAGGCCCCGGCGTCCCGCGTGGTGATGCTGGCGTGGAGGTTGGCGGTCCCGGTGGTGGCGGCGGCGAAGGCCACCTCGGGATGCCCGGCCAGCGCCCGGCCCGCGGCCTCCAGCCGCGCCGGCTCGACCTGAAGCCACAGCGTGGCGCGGAAGCCGCCCTCCATGAGCCGCGGGTGGTAGTCGACGTCGAAGTAGAGCGCGCCCGACGCGCGCAGCTCGGCCAGCCGCCTGCGGACGGTGGTCAGGGACCAGCCGGTGGCCGCGGCGAGGTCGGCCAGCGGGGCGCGGCCGTCGTGGGCGAGGACGTCGAGGAGCCTGCGGTCCTGGGCGTCCAGCGGATAGGGCGCGGCCGCCTCGTCCAGGGGCCCGGGACCGGCGGGCGCCAGCGCGGCCACCTGGTCCGGCGCCAGCGGCCCGGAGCGGGTGAGGTAGCTGTGCCGCTGCCCGAAGAAGATGTGCAACTGGCAGTGCGCGGAGACGTCGACGACCCGCGGCGTGCGCGGCAGCTCCTGCAGCAGCAGCGGGTTGTCCCCGCCGGGACGGCCTGCGCTGCGGGAACGGACGTTGCAGGTGATCTCCGTGCCGCCCGAGGTGAGCTTCACCCAGCTCGTGTCCGGATGCCGGGCCAGCGCCTCGCCGACCGAGGCGGCCGCGTCGGGCGTGCACCGCACCCGGACGAACCACGGGGTGTCGCCCACCCGCAGCGGGTCGGTCAGCCCGACGACGCGGAGCGTCCCCGTGGTGCGCAGCCGGGTGTAGCGGCGGGCGACGGTCTGGTCGGAGACCCCGAGCACCTGGGCGATCCGGCTGAAGGGGGCCCGCCCGTCGATCTGCAGGGCCTGGGCGAGCGGCCGGTCAGGCGCGTCGAGGGCGGGGAAGGTGAACGGCTCGATGTCGGAATCCACCGCACCAGCGTACTGATTGTCGAATATCGCCGGTCAGTCCACAGCGGCTGGGGGTTATCCGCAGCGTGCGGCGAGGGTATGGGGCGAGACGCACGGACACGACGAAACGAGACTCGAATGCGTAAGTGGCAGCCTCTGGTGGCTGTCTGCCTGGGGGCCTTCATCCTGCTGGTCGACGTGACCATCGTGAATGTGGCGCTCCCGCAGATGGCGGACGACCTGGACGCCGGCTTCAGCTCTCTGCAGTGGGTGGTCGACGCCTACGCCCTCGCCCTGGCGGCCCTGCTGCTGGCCGCCGGGTCGCTGGCCGACCGCTTCGGCCACCGCAGGCTGTACGTGGCCGGGCTGGCGGTCTTCGCCCTGGCCTCCCTGGCCTGCGGCCTGGCGCCCGACGCCACCGTCCTGGTCGCCGCGCGGGCGGTGCAGGGCGTGGGCGGCGCGGCGATGTTCGCCACGACCACCGCCCTGCTCGGCGCCACCTACCGAGGACGCGACCGGGGCACCGCCTTCGGCGTCTGGGGTGCGGTCAACGGCGCGGCGGCCGCCGCCGGCCCGCTGCTGGGCGGGCTCCTCACCCAGCACATCGGCTGGCAGGCCATCTTCCTGGTCAACCTGCCGATCGCCGCGGTGGCCGTCGCGCTGACCCTGCGCGTCGTCCCCGCCGACCGCCCCGCCCCGTCCCAGGGACCCGGCCGCCCGCCCCGGCTGGACGTCCCCGGCGCCCTGACCTTCACCGTCGCGGCCGCCGGCCTCACCTACGGCCTCATCCGCGGCGGCGAGGCCGGCTGGACCTCGCCCCTCACCCTGGGCGCCTTCGCCGTGGCGGCGCTGTCCCTGGCCGCCTTCGTGGCGGCCGCGCTGCGCGCCGACCGCCGGGGCCACCAGCCCCTGCTGGACCTGGCCCTGCTGCGCAGGCCCTCCTTCACCGGGCTGATGGGCGGGGCGCTGCTGCTGCAGGCCGGTGCCTTCGGCTGCCTGGCGCTGACGTCGCTGTGGCTGCAGTCCCTCCTGGGCCTCGGCCCGGTGGCGGCCGGCCTCGCGCTGGCCCCGCTGGCCGCCCTGTCGTTCATGGTCTCCCTCGTGGCGGGCCGCTACCTCCAGCGGATGGCACCCCGGGTGCCGATCGGCGTGGGGCTGCTCGTGATCGCGGCCGGCATGCTGCTCCTGGCCGGCGGCATGACGGCCGACGCCGGCCGCTCCGCGGTCCTGGCAGGGCTGTGCGTGACCGGCGTGGGCGTCGGCCTGGCCATCCCCGTACTGGTGTCGGCCGCGATGGGCAGCGTGCCGCCCCAGCGCATGGGCATGGCCGGGGGAGCGGTCAACACCTTCCGTCAGCTGGGCATGACCCTGGGCATCGCCGGCCTCGGAGCCGTCTTCACCAGCCGCGCCGAGAAGGTGTTCGAGGACGCCCGTACGGGCCTCGACCCGCACTCCGCGGCCTCCGCACTCGCCGGCGGCCAGGCGCGCCGGATCGTCGAGAACGCACCGGCCGGCCTGCGCGCCGGCACCGAACGCCTCGTCCACGAGGCGTTCGCGGCCGGCCTGGAGCGGGTGTTCCTCTGCTCGGCCCTGGCGGCCGCCGCGGGCGGACTCCTCGTACTGGCCCTGGTCCGTCCCGCGGCCGGGGCGGCCACCGGCGGGCCGGCGGCGGACGGGGCGCCCACCCCGCGCAAGGCCCCGGAGCGGACGGCCGTCTGATCACGCGTCGCGCGCCGCGCCCCCGTCAGGCCGGTTCCGGCCGGCCGGCGCGCGGCGCGCAGGCGTAAAGGAGGCCGGTCGCGAGGACGCCGCCGGCCGCGGTCAGCAGGACGACCGGCGGGCGCACCGCCTCGTGCAGCGTCCACGCGCCGAGCAGGCCACCGGCGAACAGCGCCACCACCGCGGCCGTCCGGCGCCCCTGTGCCCGGGCGCCGGACGGGATCCGCGGGTCGAGCGTGAGCGGCGAGCCGCCGAGGAGGGCCGTCATCGAGCGGGTGGCCGGCGTGGTGGGCGGGTCCGGCACCCGGGCCCGCATGGTCGTCATGTTCCGCATCCCCATGGCCCTGGCCACCACGGCCGTCACCGCGTAGTGGCGGCCCGACAGAGGTGGGCCCACCCCGTCGATGCCCCACGCGATCAGCGCCCCCACGCCCAGTAGCGCCGCCTCGGCGACGAGTGCCACCACGAACCACCGGCGCCCGTGGACGTCCACGCCCGACTCCAGGCGCGACCCCAGGACGGCCCCCACCGCGAACCCGGCGCCACCATCACCGCCGTGAGGGCGGCCCGGGCCTCGGGTCCACGGCGGCTCCTTCCGGTCGGCGGCGGTACCACTGTGCCGCACGGCCGCTCAGTCGTCGATCAACGCGGCCAGTCCGTCGAGCATCGAGGTGAGGCCCAGTTCGAAGACCGCATCGAGGTCCATGTCGTAGCCGCTGTCGCCGAACGATCCGACCACCTTGGTGAACGCCGGGTACGCGCCGGAGGCCACGAGCGCGTCGAAGGCGGCGGCCTGCGAGTCCATCCACTGCTCCTCGGACATCCCGGTCGCGCTCTGGGCCTGGGCCTCGCGCTCCAGCTGGACGGCCGTGCCCTGCACATAGCTGTAGATCAGGGCGTTGAGGTTGAACATCGTCGCCGGGTCGAGGCCGTGGCCGTCGAGCGCACCGAGCATCCAGTCGGAGTAGGCGATCAGGTGCGGCAGGGCCAGCGGCCGGGTGAGCGGGGCGATCTGCGCGAGCCACGGGTGGGCGCGGTGCACCGCCCACAGCGCACGGGCGCCCCGCTCCAGGCGGCCGCGCCAGCCGGGCGGAGCGTCGCGGGGGTAGGACATCTCGGCGAGGACGGCGTCGGCCATGAGGAACACCAGGTCCTCCTTGCCGGTGACGTGCCGGTAGGGCGACATGGCCGCGACGCCCAGCCGCGCCGCGACCCCCCGCATGGACAACGCGGCCAGCCCCTCGGCATCGGCGATGGCGACGGCGGCACGGACGATCCGCTCCTGCGTCAGCTCGCCGTCGGCCGCCCGGCCGGGCGAGGACGACTGCGGCTGCGCCGGGGACGGCGGCTGCGCCGGGGACACGGCGGGGCCCGGACCCGCCACCACCGTGCCGACCCGCGACTGCGCCCGCACGAGCCCCTCCTGGCGCAGGGTGGTCAGCACCTTGGTGGCGGTGGCGAGCGCCACGTTCCACTCCCTGGCGATCTGCCGGGTGGACGGGACGCGGTCGCCCGGAGCGAGGTCGCCGTCGGCGATGCGTCGCCGGAGCTCGGCGGCGATGCGCAGATACGGCGGAGAATTTTTTTCGGCCACGGCGGTACCCCTTCCCTCTGTCCTAGTACAGAGGCTAGCAGCGGAAAGCCGGTGAAGGGAGCCGCAGTCCCCGCGTCTGTCCTAGGCCAGGGCATTGGAACAGCCGCTTGCGCCACTGTGCGTACGGTGTACATTCAGCTGTGTACACCGTACTTAAGGAGCTCAGTCATGCAGAACGTCCTCGTCTCCGGTGCCAGCGTCGCGGGCCTGACCCTCGCCTACTGGCTGCGCCGCAACGGCTTCGCCGTGACCGTCGTCGAGCGGGCCCCCGCCGTGCGCCCCGGCGGCCAGGCCATCGACGTCCGCGGCGTCGCCCTCGACGTCCTGGACCGGACCGGGATCCTGTCCGAGGCCCGGCAGGTCCGTACCCGGATGCGCGGCATGGCGATGCTCGACGCCGGGGGCAAGGAGCTGTGGCGCACCACCGACCACACGTACAGCAGCGGCCGGCTGGACAGCGAGGACATAGAGCTGCTGCGCGAGGACCTGGCCATGCTGCTCCACCGTCAGGCGGTCGACGCGGGAGTGGAGTTCCTCTTCGGCGACTCCGTCGCCACCCTCGACGAGGAGACCGACGGCGTTCGGGTCGGCTTCGAGCAGGGGCCCACCCGCACGTTCGGCCTCGTGCTGGGCGCGGACGGCCTGCACTCGCGGGTCCGCAAGCTGGCCTTCGGCCCGGAGGAGCAGTTCGTCCGCCACCTCGGCGCCTACCTGACCGTCTTCAGCACCGACAACTTCCTCGGGCTCGACGACTGGCAGGTCTGGCTCGCCGACGACGCGGCGACCTACTGCCTCTACCCGGTGCGCGACAACACCGAAATGAGGGCCACGCTGGGCTTCCGGTCGGAGCCGATCGCCTACGACCACCGCGACACCGACCAGCAGAAGGCGCTCATGACCGCCGGGCTGGCGCACGTCGGCTGGGAGACGCCGCGGCTGCTGGAGGCCATGCGGCAGGCACCCGACTTCTACTTCGACGCCATGGCCCAGATCCACATGGAGCAGTGGTCCGCCGGCAGGGTCGCGCTGGCCGGCGACGCGGGCTACTGCCCCTCCCCGCTCTCCGGCCAGGGCACGAGCCTGGCCCTCGTGGGCGCATACGTCCTCGCCGCCGAACTCGGCAGGGCGGACGGCGACCACGCGGCCGCCTTCGCCCGGTACGAGACGCGCATGCGCCCCTACGTCGGCCTCAACCAGGCCCTCGCCCACAAGAACACCGAGGGCGGTACCTCCGACGAGGCGATGGACGAGGCCAAGAACGGCATCGAGCTCGACGCCTGAGCGGCACCACCCGCCTCCCCGCCCGCCCGCTTGCCCGCCGGCCGCGCGCGGGCACGGCGCATTCACCCGGACGGGGCCCGCGACGGCCGTTTGCGGGCCCGGCCGCGCGCGCATCATCTCCGGGGAGAACCGCCGAGGACGGGAGCCGCCGTGCCCCTCGCCGCTCCCGACCCGTCGGGTGTCCCCGCCACCGCCTGGTGGGTCCTGTACCTGCGTGCCGCCGAGGCCCGGCACCCGCGCAGCCTGCTGCCCGATCCGCTGGCGGCCGACGTGCTCGCCCGCAGCGGCTGGCCCGCACGCGAGACCTTCGGCCCGCCCGTCCCCCCGCTGGCCCAGTACCTGGCGGCCCGGTCCCGCGTCGTCGACGCCGAAGTCAGGTCCTTCCTCGCCCACGCGCCGCACGGCACCGTCGTCGCCCTCGGCGAGGGCCTGGAGACCCAGTTCTGGCGGGTGGACGACGGCCGGGTGCGCTGGTTGACGGTCGACCTGCCGGAGACCCTGGCCTGGCGCCGCGCCCTGCTGCCCCGGGGCCCCCGGCAGCGCACCGTCGCCTGCTCGGTGACCGACCCGCGCTGGGCGGACGGCATCGACCCGGCGCAGCCGCTGCTGATCAGCGCCCAGGGGCTGATGATGTACCTGCCGTGGGAAGCGGTGGCCCGCCTCGTCACGCTCTGCGCCGAGCGCTTCCCCGGCGCCGCGCTCGTCTTCGACACCGTCCCGCACTGGGTGGCCGTACTGGCCCGCCGTCAGATGCTGTACTGCGGCACCTACCGCCTGCCGCCCCTGTCGTCCTCGATGAGCCCCGGCGCGTACGAGCGGCTGCGCACCCTCCATCCGCGCATCGCCGGCGTCCGCCGGCTCCCCTGGCCGCCCTGCCGGGGACTGACCGGTCTGGTGCTGCACCACGGCCAGCGCTCCCTGCTCGTCCGCCGGGCGCTTCCCGGCGTGGTGCGTCTCGACTTCCGGCAGCCGTGAACGTGCCGAACTGCCGCCCGCGGACGGTCCGCTGACGGGCCACAGCGGACGGCGGCCTTCCTCACGCCGGGCCGAGAACTTTATGTACGCAACCGCTCGGGTGACGGGGAGACAGTCAGGCTGGAGGGATCGGAGCAGGCGGGCCCGGTGCGAGGGGCCCGCCGACTGACCTACGGAGAACGACCATGTGCGGCATCACCGGATGGGCCGGCTTCACCCGCGACCTCAGGGCCGAGTCCCCGGTCGTCCAGGCCATGACCGACACCCTGGCCCGCCGGGGACCGGACGCCGAGGGCATATGGCTGGACGAGCACATCGCACTGGGACACCGACGGCTGTCCATCATCGACCTCGAACACGGCGCCCAGCCCATGCGCACGCCCGAGCGCGGCCCCCGCGACCTGCCCCGGGCCGTGATCTCCTACGGCGGCGAGATCTACAACTTCCGCGAGCTGCGCGAGGAACTCGTCCTCCTCGGCCACCGCTTCGCCACCCGCAGCGACACCGAAGTGGCGCTGCGCGCCTACCTGCAGTGGGGCACCGACTTCGTCCACCGCCTCAACGGCATGTACTCCCTCGCCCTCTGGGACACCGCCCGCGAGGAACTGCTGCTGGTCCGGGACCGCCTCGGTGTCAAGCCGCTCTTCTACTACCCCACCGAGGACGGCGTCCTCTTCGGCTCCGAGCCCAAGGCCATCCTCGCCAACCCGCTGGCCGAGGCCGCCGCGGGCGCCGAGGAGCTGTGCGACGCCCTGCTGTTCCTGCGCACCCCCGGCCGCGTCCCCTTCCGCGGCATGCGCGAACTCAAGCCCGGCCACCTGCTGCGCGTCGGGCGCGCGGGCATCCGCGAGGAACGCTACTGGCAGCTGGAGTCCCGCCCGCACACCGACGACCTGAAGACCACCGTCGCCACCGTCCGCGAGCTGCTCGACGACATCGTCCCCCGCCAGATGGTCGCCGACGTGCCGCTCGTCGCCCTGCTGTCCGGAGGGCTGGACTCCTCCACCGTCACCGCGCTCGCGGCCCGCGCCCGGGCCGCCGACGGCGCCGGCCTGTCCACCTTCTCCGTCGACTTCACCGGCCACACCGAGAACTTCCAGGCCGACGCCATCCGCCCCACCCCGGACGGCCCCTACGCCCTGGAGGTCGCCCGGCACGTCGGCAGCGACCACCACCCGATCGTCCTCGACCGCGCCGGCCTGCTCGACCCGGCCGTGCGCCGGACCGTCCTCGGCGCCTGGGACCTGCCGTTCAACTTCGCGGACCTGGACGTCTCCCTGTACCTGCTGTTCGCCGCCGTCCGCGAGCACGCCACCGTGGCGCTGTCCGGGGAGGGCGCCGACGAGGTCTTCGGCGGCTACCTGTGGTTCTCCGACCCCGAGGCACGGCGCGCGGAAACGTTCCCCTGGCTCAAGCTGGGCGCCCACCGCGGCCTCGACCCCCGCTCGCTGTTCCACCCCTGGTTCGTCGACGGCATCGACCTCGCCTCCTACGAGGCCGACCTCTACCGCACGGCCCTGGCCGAGGTCCCGCTCCTCGACGGCGAGAGCGCAGCGGACCGGCGCACCCGCGAGCTGGGCTACCTCACCCTGACCCGGTGGCTGCCCATCCTGCTGGACAAGAAGGACCGGATGGGCATGGCCAACGGCCTGGAGGGCCGGGTGCCGTTCTGCGACCACCGCCTCGTCGAGTACGTCTTCAACGTCCCCTGGGAGATGAAGACCTTCAGCGGCCAGGAGAAGGCGCTGCTCAGGGAGGCCGCGGCCGACCTGCTGCCGGAGTCGGTCCTGCGCCGCAAGAAGGCCGCCTACCCCTCCATCCAGGACCCCGCCTACGACCGGGCCCTCATCACGGGCCTCACCAAGGCGGCGGGCGACGACCGGGCACCGCTGAACGCCTTCCTCGACGGCGACGCGGTACGGCGGATGACCGCCAAGACCTCCACGGGCAGCCTCTCCGAGTTCGAGCGGATCCTCGTGGAGTCCACCGTCCGGCTGGACGACTGGGCACGCACCTACCAAGTGGAGCTGACCGGAGTGAAGGGAGCCAACTGATGCACGCCATCGAGATCCGGGAGACCGGCGGGCCCGAGGTCCAGATCTACGTCGAGAAGCCCGACCCCGAGCCGGCCGAGGGCCAGATCCTCGTCGAGCTCGCCGCGGCGGGCGTGAACTTCATCGACCTCTACCGCCGCGAGGGCCGCTACCCCCTGCCCCTGCCGTCGATACCCGGCGAGGAGGGATCGGGCGTCGTCCGCTCCGTCGGCCCCGGCGTCACCCGGTTCCGGCCCGGTGACCGCGTCGCCTGGACGACCGTGCTCGGCAGCTACGCCAGCCGGGTCGTCGTCCCCCAGGACAAGGCGATCGTCGTGCCCGACGGCATCGACCTGGCCACCGCGGGCGGCGTGCTCGTCCAGGGCATGACGGCCCACTACCTGGCCAACGACTCCTACCGGGCGCGCCCCGGCGAGACGGTGCTGCTGCACGCCGCGGCCGGCGGCGTGGGGCTGCTGCTGACCCAGCTCCTCAAGCGGCGCGGCGTCCGCGTCATCGGCACCGTCTCCACGCGGGAGAAGGAGGAGCTGGCCCGCGCCAACGGCGCCGACGAGATCATCCGCTACACCGAGACCGACGACCTGGCCGCCGAGGTGCGCCGGCTCACCGACGGCGCGGGCGTCCACGCGGTCTACGACGGCGTCGGCGCCGCCACCTTCGACGCGAGCCTGGCCTCCCTGCGCACCCGCGGCACGCTGGTCCTCTACGGCGGAGCCAGCGGCGCGGTGCCGCCCGTGGACGTGATGCGGCTGCTGTGGGGCGGCTCGCTGACCCTGACGCGCCCCTACCTGGAGCACTTCCGGGCCACCGTCGAGGAGTTCGAGTGGCGGGCGGGCGAGGTCTTCGACGGCATCGCCGACGGCACCCTCACGGTGACCATCGGCGGAACGTACCCCCTCGCCGAGGCGCACCGCGCGCACACCGAGCTCGCGGCCCGGCGCACCGCCGGGAAGCTCCTGCTCGTCCCGTAGTCCGCACACCACTGGCACCAGGAGGTTGTCCATGGGCGACATCGCCGGTGCGGGCCTGCTCTCGCACGCACCCGTCATCATGTTCCCGGAGGCCCAGCGGATCGAGGCCAACGGAGGCCGTGACTTCACCCTCGCGACCGGCCTGACCCGGCTCCGGCAGGAGAGGATCGATCCGGCCGACTACGACACGGTCGTGGTCTTCGACTCGCACTGGGGCACGACCACCGAGACGGTCGTCACCGCCCACGCCCGCCGCCGGGGCCTGTTCACCTCGGACGAGATGCCCGGCGCCATCAGCCGGCTCCCCTACGACCTGGCCGGCGACCCGGGACTGGCCCACGCCGTCGCGGACGTGGCACGGAAGCGGTCGCTGTGGATCACGGCCAACGACGACCCGTACCTGCCGATCCACTACGCGACGCTCAACCTCTGGAGCTACCTCGGCGCCCCCGGCAAGCCGTGGGTGTCCGTCTCGGTCTGCCAGACGGCGACCGCCGAGGACTTCCTCGCCGTGGGCGAGGCCGTCGCGGAGGCCGTCGCCGGCCTCGACCGCACGGTGCTGCTGGTGGCCTCGGGCGGCCTGTCGCACCGCTTCTGGCCGCTGGCCGAGCTGCGCGACCGCATGGCGGGCGACCCCGCCCACATCATCACCCCGGAGGCGCGCGCCGCGGACGAGCAGCGCATCGCCTGGCTGGAGGCGGGCCGCCACGACCTCGTCATCGAGGCCATGCCGGACTACCTCCGCTTCGCCCCCGAGGCGCGTTTCGGCCACTACCTGATGCTGGCCGGCGCGGTGGGCGGCACGCGGTGCCGGGCCCCGGGCCGCCGCTTCGGCGCGTACGAGAACGGCATCGGGACGGGTCAGGTCCACCTCTGGTTCGACCGGCCCGGCGCCGGCTGGGACCGAAACCGCAGCGAACGGGCGACGTGATCACGTCGGAAGAGTCCGCCGCGGGGGCAGGCCGCTGTCGAGAAGGGGCCGATCACAGGATATCTTGATGTCGAGCAATGTTATAGAAGTGGAGCGGAGCACCCGGTGACTGACTCGACCATCATCTATACCCACACTGACGAGGCCCCGGCCCTGGCGACGCACTCGTTCCTGCCCGTGGTCCGGGCCTACGCCTCGGCGGCCGGCGTCACTGTGGAGACCCGCGACATCTCCCTGGCGGGGCGCATCATCGCCAGCTTCCCGGAGCGTCTCCAGGAGAGCCAGCGCATCGACGACGCCCTCGCCGAGCTCGGCGAGCTGGCCAAGACGCCCGGCGCCAACATCATCAAGCTGCCGAACATCTCGGCCTCCATCCCGCAGCTCAAGGCCGCGATCGCCGAGCTGCAGGAGCAGGGCTACGCGCTCCCGGACTACCCGGACGACCCCAAGACCGACGAGGAGCGCGACGTCCGCGCCCGTTACGACAAGGTCAAGGGCAGCGCCGTCAACCCGGTCCTGCGCGAGGGCAACTCCGACCGCCGCGCCCCCGCCTCGGTCAAGAACTACGCCAAGACGCACCCGCACCGCATGGGCGCCTGGTCCTCCGACTCGAAGACGAACGTCGCCACCATGGGCGTCGACGACTTCCGCTCCACCGAGAAGTCCGCCGTCATCGCCGAGGCCGGCACCCTGCGCATCGAGCTGGTGGGCGACGACGGCTCCACCACCGTCCTGCGCGAGTCCGTGCCGGTCCAGGCGGGCGAGGTCGTCGACGCCTCCGTCATGCGCGTCGCCGCGCTGCGCGAGTTCCTGACCGCGCAGGTCGCCCGCGCCAAGGCCGAGGGCGTGCTGTTCTCCGTGCACCTCAAGGCCACGATGATGAAGGTCTCCGACCCGATCGTCTTCGGCCACGTGGTCCGCGCCTTCTTCCCGAAGACGTTCGCGAAGTACGGCGAGGTGCTGATCGCCGCCGGCCTGACCCCGAACGACGGTCTCGGCGGCATCTTCAAGGGCCTGGAGGCCCTGCCCCACATGGGCGAGGAGATCAAGGCGTCCTTCGACGCCGAGCTCGCCGAGGGCCCGGCGCTGGCGATGGTGGACTCCGACAAGGGCATCACCAACCTGCACGTCCCGAGCGACGTCATCGTCGACGCCTCCATGCCGGCCATGATCCGCACCTCCGGCCACATGTGGGGCCCGGACGGCCAGGAGGCCGACACCCTCGCCGTCCTCCCGGACAGCAGCTACGCCGGTGTCTACCAGGCCGTCATCGACGACTGCCGCGCCCACGGCGCCTACGACCCGTCCACCATGGGCTCGGTCCCGAACGTCGGCCTCATGGCGCAGAAGGCCGAGGAGTACGGCAGCCACGACAAGACCTTCGAGATCCCGGTCACCGGCACCGTCCGCCTGGTCGACGAGGCCGGCAACGCCGTCATCGAGCAGACCGTCTCGGCCGGCGACATCTTCCGTGCCTGCCAGACCAAGGACGCCCCGATCAAGGACTGGGTGAAGCTGGCCGTCACCCGCGCCCGCGCCACCGGCGACCCGGCCGTCTTCTGGCTGGACGAGACCCGTGCCCACGACGCGCAGCTGATCGAGAAGGTCAAGGCGTACCTGCCGGAGCACGACACCGAGGGCCTGGACATCCGCATCCTGGCCCCGGTCGAGGCGACCAAGCTGTCGGTCGAGCGCATCCGCCGCGGCGAGAACACCATCTCCGTCACCGGCAACGTCCTCCGCGACTACCTGACCGACCTCTTCCCGATCCTGGAGCTCGGCACGAGCGCCAAGATGCTCTCCGTCGTCCCGCTGATGAACGGCGGCGGCCTCTTCGAGACCGGTGCCGGCGGCTCCGCGCCCAAGCACGTCCAGCAGCTGGTCAAGGAGAACTACCTGCGCTGGGACTCGCTCGGCGAGTTCTTCGCGCTGGTGCCGTCCTTCGAGCACTACGCCAAGACCACGGGCAACGCCGGTGCCCAGGTCCTCGCGGACACCCTCGACCGCGCGACCGCCACGTTCCTGAACGAGGACAAGTCGCCCAGCCGTCGTCTCGGTGGCATCGACAACCGCGGCAGCCACTTCTACATCGCCCTGTACTGGGCCCAGGAGCTGGCCAAGCAGACGGACGACGCGCAGCTGGCGGAGGCGTTCGGCCCCCTGGCCAAGACGCTCGCCGAGCAGGAGCGGACGATCGTCGACGAGCTGATCGCCGTGCAGGGCTCCCCGGCCGACATCGGCGGCTACTACCAGCCCGACGTGACCAAGGCCGCGGCCGTCATGCGCCCGTCGGCGACCTTCAACCAGGCCCTCGCGACCCTGGCCTGACACCGGCCCGGCCGCCGCACAGCGGCCGTCCCCGTCACCACGGGCCCGCCCCGACCGGCACTCCGCCGGCCGTGGCGGGCCCGTTCCCGTAGGCCCCGACGACCACCACGACCGCCGCGCGAGGGAGGACGCTCCCGGTGAGCCCTCGAAATGCCTACGGGGGCGGCCCGTGCGGCCGGGGGCAAAGCGGCAGGTACCGCATCATGATCCGAGTTCCTGTCATACCAGGAAAGAGGGGAGCGATGGGTGACATCCGAGAAACCCGGGGAGACGGGCACGGGTTTTCGCTACAGAATTCGGACGGTCCTGCGGCGTTCCGCGGAATGTTCCTGATGCACCATTAGTGCGATTCGTTTTCAGCGCAATGTAAAGCTAGGGTCACGCTCAGGCGCGTGCAGGGCGTGAAGCGGTCGCCAAACCTTCATTCCAAGCCCTGCACGCGTCCCTCAGTAATTCGAACACCGAGAGGTACGAATGAACCGATCCCCCCGACGCCGACGTGCCAAACAGCTTCAACACCGTCTGGCTCACGACGAAGACACTAGCAGGCGCTACGAAACCTTCCGTCGTTTGAACCGATCGGGCAAGCCCGCGCTTGCCCGGTTCGTGTCCATCCCTGTCACGGGATTCCTGCTGATCTCCGGCGCCTCGGTCCACGTGCAGTTCACGCCGGAGACGTTCTCCGCGACCCTCGCCGCCCTCGGAATGGCTGGTGGCACCCACTGGCTGAATAACCGACGCCGCTCATGAGCACCGCCGGGGGCCGGCCGGGCGGGACCCGGCCGGCCCCCGGCCCGCCGTGACGAAAACCGGGATTCCGGAGAAGGTGGCCGGTTTTCCGTGATGGAAATAGTGGACCGCTCCGGCCAAATCAGCGACGGAACTTCCCCGGCTGAACCCTTTACGTGACACGAGTGACACGAGGACGGCGAGGATGAGTTTTTGCCAGTTCTGCCAGACCCCCCTCGGAACGAGCGGCGAGCCCAAGGTCGGCCGGCCGCAGAAGTACTGCAGCACCCCCTGCCGCCAAGCCGCCTACCGGATGCGCAAGAACCCGCAGAGCGCCGCCCCGGCACCGGGCACGACCGCGGCAGCGCCCCCGCCGCGGGCCCCGCTCCCCAGGCGCCGGCCCCGGATGGTGCAGGCCCCCGCCCACCCGGCCGCCCCCGCCGCCTCCACGAGCGCGGACGAGGTCCTGGTCGAGATCGTCAAGGACATCCTGGAGGAGACCAGGCAACTGCAGCGCAGTCTGCAGGCCCCGGACGCGGAGGACCCGCTGCGCAGGACCGAACAACTGCGGGCCCAGCTCGAAAGCCTCACCGCCGGCCTCGTGGGCCGCGCCCGGCACCGCCGGGTGACCTGGAGCCGCATCGGCCGGCTGCTGAACGTCAGTGAGGACACCGCGCGCCACCGCTACACCGAGGCGTTCATCCTCCGGCGGCTGAGCCAGCACATCCAGTTGCGGACGCCCTCGCCGTCCCTCAGCGCCCTCTACGGCCACATGCCCCTGGCCGAGGAATCCCCTCCGCCACCACCCGACCTGCCCGTCGACACCCCCCTCTCGGCCCGCACCCCGACGAGCCCGGCCTTCAACCGGCTCGCGCCCGTCCTGTCGATGCTGGCCCGCGCCTCGAACATGCAACTGCAGGTCCTCAGCCGTCGCGCCGGCTGCTCCGCCTCCTACCTCTCCCGCATCCTCAGCGGAGAACGCGTCCCCGCCTGGCCCCTCACCGAACGCTTCGCCATCGCCTGCGGAGCGGACCCGGCCGTCCTGCGCCAGGTGTGGGAGACCGAACGGCTGCGCGACACCGCCACGGTGGCCGCGCCGGTCGTCGTCGCGAAGCCGGGCGAGATCGTCGCCGAGCAGGGCCCGCTGCTCGGGCCCGCGCGCCTGCTGGCGGCCCTGCGGACCCTGCACGTCCGGGCCGGCCAGCCCACCGCCTACGACATCGCCGTCGCCACCCGCTGGCGCCTGTCGGCCGACCGGGTCACCGCCCTGCTCGAAGGCACCCAGCCCGCCGAATGGGACGACCTCGTGGCCCTCCTGCACGTCCTCGGCGGCCCGCTCGACTACTTCGGACCGCTCTGGGAGGCCGCCACCCAGCAACCCGACGCCCACACGCCCGGACAACAGCACCCCGCCGACCCGGTGCACCAGCCGCACCCCTCGCCCGCGACCCCCACCGACCCCGGCGGGCCCACGGACCGGGCGGCAGCCCGTACGGACCGTACGGACGACCACGACACAGCCGACGGAACAGCAGAAGCCGCCGGCGCGACGGCCGGCGACGGCGACGACCTCCACCACCTCCTCACACGCTTCAGCGGAGTCCTCAGCAGCAGCGACATCCTCGACCTCAGACGACGCGAACACCTGCGCGGCCGGATCGCCAGACGCCGCAGCACCTGCACCTGATCACGCCACCATGGCCGCACCTCCTGACACAGCGGCACCACCTCTGGGACGGTGAGGACGACGAGGCGCACCGGGAACGGACACACCGTGCCCGGCGCCGCCCCACCCCACCCCCAGGACGGAGGGACACCATGGCCGCCCCGACGGAAGACCGCCCGCGACTGCGCGTCATGACGTTCAACCTGCGCTTCGCCTCGGAGACGGGGCCGCACCCGTGGTCCGAGCGCCGCCCCGTCATGCGCCGCCTGCTGCACCGCACGGCCCCGCACCTCCTGGGCACCCAGGAGGGCCTCTACGGGCAACTGTGCGACATCGCCGATGACCTGGGGCCGCGCTACGCCTGGGTCGGCACGGGCCGGCAGGGCGGCAGCCGTGACGAGTTCACCGCCCTCTTCTACGACACCACGCGGCTGTTCCCGGAGGAGTACGACCACTTCTGGCTGTCGGACACCCCCTCCCTGATCGGCTCGGCGACCTGGGGCAACACCGTCGTCCGCATGGCCACCTGGGTCCGTTTCGCCGACCGCCGCACGGGCAGGCGGTTCCACGCCCTCAACACCCACCTCGACCACCTGAGCCAGCACGCGCGCGAGCGTTCGGCCGACCTGATCACCACCCGCCTCGGCCCCGACCCCGCCGTCCCCCGCGTGGTCACCGGCGACTTCAACGTCGCGGCCCACCGCAATCCCGTCTACGGCACCATGCTCACCAAGGGCTCGCTGACCGACACCTGGGACACCGCGGCCGAGCGGGGCCCCCAGTACGGCACGTTCCACGGCTACCGCCCCCCGGTCCCGGACGGGGACCGCATCGACTGGATCCTCGCCTCCCCCCAGGTCCGCACCCACCGGTCGGAGATCAGCACGTTCGCCGAGAACGGCACCTACCCCAGCGACCACCTCCCCGTCCAGGCCCTCCTGGAACTCTGATCAGACGGCCTGCCCGGCGGGCGCCCGCGTGTCCAGCAGGTGGGGGAGACCCAGCCGGTAGCGGGCGGCGTCCACGCGCTTCGCCGCCTCCAGCTCCGGCGGCCGGTACCCCGGGAAGAGCCGTGCCGGCTCCGCACCGGAACGGGCGGCCTCCAGCACCGCGTTGGCGGCGCGTCGTGCGGCCTCGCACGCGGTCTCCATGCAGGCGAAGTCGACGTTGCTGTACGTGCGGACGTACTCGGCGGCCAGGAACATGTTGCCGATCGCCGTCGTCGCGTCGGGCCGGTGGGCCCAGGACCCCGCGTCGTTGCGCAGGTACGGCTCGGTGTTGACGAGCTCGGCGTCGCCCCGGCCGACGGCGTCGTCGTCGCCCGCGACGGCCGGGGAGAGGTACCACGAGTGCAGGATGCCGTCCGGCAGGGCCTCGCGCCCGGTGTCCCCCAGCGACGCCTTCAGCTGGGCCCACACCTCCTGGGCGATCTCCTTGCGGGTGCACCGCCTGGCCGGCTTGCCGTGGAGCGGGCCGGGCGCGTCCCAGTCGTTGATGTCGACCGACAGGCGGTCGTGCACCTGCCCGTCGCCCCACGTCCGGGCGAAGTCCTCCCGCCAGAACTGTGCCTGGCTCACCGACGCCAGGGCCCAGGGGGCATCCGGATGCAGGACGTGTCCCCGGGCCAGGGGCGCGGGGCGGCGCAGGAAGAACTGGACGCCCTGGCACCAGGTGGTCTGCAGCAGGTCCATCGTCGCCAGCCGGGGGTCGGCCCGGCGCACGGGCTCGTCCCACAGCAGCCGGGCACGCTCCGTGGGCAGGGCCACCACGAACCAGTCCGCCTCGATGCGTACCGTGCCCGTGGGCGTACGGGCCCGCGCCGCCGCGACGGTCCCCTCGCGCAGCTCCAGGGCGTCGACCGTGTGGGCCATCGCGAAGCGCACCCCCAGCGCGCGCAGATGCCGCTCCCAGGGGTCGAACCACGCCTGGCTGGTCGGTGCGTCGAAGATCTGGACCGCAGGCGCGCCGGTTCCGCGCCGCATGAGGGACAGCAGCACGGACTCCAGGCCCTGCCCGCAGGTGCGGGTGCTCGCCAGCTCCGGCTTGAGGGCGTCGAACAGCGCCGGCGCACGGCCCCAGACCGTGGAGTACTCCCCGCAGTCGTCCTTGACGGAGAGGAAGTCGGTCCACGGGGTGTGTTCCCACTGCCCCAGGCGTCTCTCGTGGCTGCTGGTCAGCAGGACGGTCAGGCGGCGCGCGAGCGTCAGGCGCTCGCCGGGCGGCAGCCGGAGGAACTGGTCGGCGGCGCCCAGCAGCAGCCGCTGCAGGAGGTCCACGTCCAGCGGCCGGGCCTCCAGGGACAACGGGAGCGCCACGTCCTCGTGGCCGCCGGCCCGGGCCAGCCGCCACTCCGGGACCTCGACGAGGTGGTCGAGCGCCGAGCCCGCCCCGGCAGGGAGCGGAATGCGCCGGAGCGTGTCGAAGAGGTGGTGGTAGAAGCCGAACACCGCCCGGTGCCCCAGCTCACCCGGCAGGTTCCGCCGCCCGCCGCTCCCGGTGCCGGGCACCGACACGCTGCGGGCCTTGCCGCCGAGCTTCCGCTGCTCGTACACGCTCACCTCGAAGCCGCGCTCGGCGAGTTCCTGGGCCGCCGTCAGGCCGCCCACGCCCCCGCCGAGCACGGCCACCGTCCGTCCGGCCGGCCGCGCCCCGGCCACGGCGCGCTGGACGACGGCCGGCACGAGTGCCGAACCCACCGCTCCCGCACCGGCCGCCGCCCCGCACCGCAGCACGGCCCTGCGCCCGAGCCGGTCCGTCCCGGCGTTCCCCCGCCGCTCCGCCCCTGCGGGACCGGCGCCGTTCGTCCCCGCTGCCTCAGCCATGCGCGGTCCCCCCTCAGGCACGCCGACACGCTGCTGAAGTGAGGCTAGCCAGCACCAAGGGGCCCAAAGCGCCCACCGGTGGTCATGCACCCGCCCGGGTGACGCCACACCGCCCGCCGCCGTTCGTCGAGCCGCTGCTGCAGACGCCCGAGGCCGGCTCCTCGGGGAGGAGCCGGCCTCGGGGCGGCGGGAGGGGCGCGGTTCAGCCGGCGGTGGCCGTCCGCTGACGTACGTAGCCGGTCACGGCCAGGGCCAGCGCCAGCCCGCCGGTGAAGTACAGCTGCAGGCGGGTGTCGGTGTCGAGGGTCATGAGCACGAGGACCCCGACCACACCGGCGAGCGTCACCCACGTCAGGTACGGGAAGCCCCGCATCCGCACCACGAGCTTCTCGGGCGCCTCGCGTTCGAGCCGGCGGCGCAGCAGCAGCTGCGAGGCGGCGATGAAGCCCCACACCACCAGCACGACCGCGCCGACCATGTTGAGCAGCCAGGCGAAGACCGTGGTGGGCCACCAGTACGACAGGAGGACGGCGAAGAAGCCGAACGCGCAGGAGGCGAGCACCGCGCGGCGCGGCACGCCGCCCGAGACCGTGCCCAGGGCCTTGGGGCCCTGGCCGCGGGCGACGAGCGAGTAGGCCATGCGCGAGGAGCCGTAGATGTTGGCGTTCATCGCGGACAGGAGGGCGATCAGGACGACCACGTTCATGATCTGACCACCGGCGGGCACGCCGAGGCGGTCGAGGACGGCGGCGTAGGGGCCGCTCTCGGTGACGTCTCCGCTGTTCCACGGGATCAGCGTGACGATCACCAGCATGGAACCGACGTAGACGACGCCGATCCGCCACATCGTCGTCCGCACGGCCTTGGCCACGCCGCGCGCCGGGTCCTGGGACTCGGCGGCCGCGATGGTCACCGTCTCCAGGCCGCCGTAGGCGACGACGGAGGCGAGCAGTCCGGCGAGCAGGCCGTCCATGCCCCGGGGCAGGAAGCCGCCGTCGTGCAGGAGGTGCGCCGTGCCGGGCGAGTCGCTGCCGGGCAGGACGCCCAGGATCGCGAGGACGCCGAGCGCCAGGAAGAGTGCGATGGCGCCGATCTTCAGGGCGGCGAACCAGAACTCGAACTCGCCGAAGCGGGAGACCGCGCCCAGGTTGGTGACGCAGAAGAGCGCCATGAAGGCCAGCACCCACATCCAGGAGGGTGTGCCCGGGAACCAGCCCTGCACGATGTGGGCCGCGCCGATGGCCTCGATGCCCACGCCCACGACCAGGAGGGTCCAGAACATCCAGCCGGCGGTGAAGCCGGCCCACCGCCCGATCGCGCGGTCGGCGTGGACGGAGAAGGAGCCGGAGGCCGGGTTGGCCGCGGACATCTCGCCGAGCATCCGCATCACGAACATCACGAGCAGGCCGGACGCGGCGTAGGCCAGCACGATCGACGGACCGGCCGCGGCGATGCCGGCGCCGGAGCCCACGAAGAGGCCCGCGCCGATGACACCGCCGAGGGCGATCATCGAAAGGTGCCGCTGCTTGAGGCCGTTCGACAGCGGGGCGTCCTGCTGCGGGGGGCTCTCGGTGAGCGGGGGAGGAGACGGGAGTGTCCGGCTCATGGTCGTACCTGTCCATCATGCGAGATTGGGAAGCCACGAGTATGGACAAGTGGGAAGGGTCGTGGCGGGTCTGTCCGATATGCGGACGCTCGCTTCACGGAGCGTGATCACCGGGTCGGAGGGTGCGGTGCATTCGATCGTTCGTTCTATATGTGGCGTACCCTGCACCCATGGCAGTCCAGCTCCAAGGCTCACTCTTCGACGTGGCGGACGACGCCGGCCTCGCGCGCCCGCTGGGTGAGGCGCACCGGACCCCGCTCGCGCACGGCGCCTGGATCGACGTCCTGCCCGGCTGGCTGAGCGGCTCCGACATCCTCTTCGAGGCCCTGCTGACCTCGGTGCCGTGGCGCGCCGAGCGGCGGCACATGTACGACAACGTGGTCGACGTCCCCCGGCTCCTCGCCCACTACGGAGAGGCCGACGACCTGCCCCACCCCGCCCTCGCGGCGGCCCGCGACGCCCTGAGCGCGCACTACGGCGAGGAGCTCGGCGAGCCGTTCCGCACCCTCGGCCTGTGTCTCTACCGTGACGGCCGCGACAGCGTGGCCTGGCACGGCGACCGCATCGGCCGCGGCGCGCGGGAGAACACGATGGTCGCCATCCTCTCCCTCGGCCAGCCGCGCCCCCTGCTGCTGCGGCCGCGCGAGGGCGGAGCCCCGCACGTCCGCCGGCCGCTGGGACACGGCGACCTCCTCGTCATGGGCGGCACCTGTCAGCGCACCTGGGACCACTCCGTCCCCAAGACCGCCCAACCCGTCGGCCCGCGCATCAGCATCCAGTTCCGCCCCCGCGGCGTCGGATGACGCGGGGCGGCGTCACGCCGGACGGATGGAAAGGTCGTGGCGGAAGACGTCGCGCGGGTCCCACTGGGCCTTGATGCGCTGCAGCCGGGGGTAGTTGTGCTTGTAGTACAGCGTCGACCAGGGCACGCCCGAAGTGTTGAGGGCCGGGTCGGCGAAGTCGACGTCCGGGTAGTTGATGAACGAACCGTCGCTCACCGCGCCCGGTACGGGCACGCCGCCGCTGTCCGCGTAGACGTCCCGGTAGAGGTCCCGCACCCAGGCCAGGCGCGGCCCGGGCTCGGCCCGCCCCTCGTCCCAGCCGGCCAGGTAGATCGCCTTGAGGATCGAGTCCCGCTGGGCGACGGCCGTGGCGTCCGGCGCGACGGTGTTGACCTTGCCGCCGTAGGAGACCAGCCACAGCGACCCGTCGGTCTCCGCCCCCGCCTTCCCCGCCAGGTGGTCGTGCAGCACGCCGATCTGCCGGTCCGTGTACCGCTTGCGCAGGTAGGCGGACTTCGCCTTGAACGACGCGGGCGCCGTCTCCTGCACGTTCGCCGCCGCCTGGAGCCAGGGCTGGGTCTCCCGCCCCACCGTCGGCTGCGCTCCCACACCCCGGCCCACCGCGGCGACGTAGTCGTCGACCAGCCGTTCGGCGCCGGCCCCGGTGGAGTCCAGATGGCCGACCAGGCTGATGCTGCCGGCCTTGCGGCTGTTGACCATCAGAACGCTGAACAGCCCGGCGTAGGCCGAGTCCGGGGCGCTGTTCTTCTCGTACCAGCTCCCGTGGTTGCCCAGCAGCCGGGTGAAGGCGCGCCGGTCGAGGTCCTTCCACTGCCAGGAGGCGGAGAAGGAGGTGACGGAGGCCGGGGGCCTGGGCAGCAGCCGTGACGGATCGGATCCCGTGGCCGCCGGGTCGCGGAACCAGTAGCGCGTGACGACGCCGAAGTTGCCGCCCCCGCCCCCGGTGTGCGCCCACCACAGGTCCCGGTGCGGATCGTCCGGCTCCCGGGTGGCCACCACGCTGCGGGCCTTCCCGGACCGGTCCACGACCACCACCTCGACGCCGTACAGGTGGTCCACGGACAGGCCGTGCCGCCGGGACAGCATGCCGTAGCCGCCCCCCAGGACGTGCCCGCCGACACCGACCTCCGCGGTCGCCCCCGCCGGAACGGCCACGCCCCAGCCGAGGAACAGTTTGCGGTACACCTCGCCCAATAACGCGCCGGGCTCGACCGTGAACGCCCGCCGCCGCGCGTCGTAGGAGACCGAGGACATGGAGGAGAGGTCGACGAGGGCGCGGACGGACGGGTCGTCGACGAAGTTCTCGAAGCAGTGCCCGCCGCTGCGCACGGCGATGCGCCGGCCCTCGCGCACCGCCTGCTGCACCGCACCGATGACCTGCTCGGTCGAGGTCGCCACGCGTACGTAGTCGGGTTTCCCGACGAAGCGCGCGTTGGTGCCGCGTCGCGTCAGGGACGGGTAACGGGCGTCCTCGGGACCGACCGTGACCGGCTCCGGCGACGGCGCGGCACCGGCCCGGGGCGCGGCGAGCGCCGCCGGAGCCGTGAGGCCCTGCGCTGCCAGCCCCACGGCCGCCCCACCGAGCACCGCCGTCCCCGCAATGACACCGCGTCGCGTCACTTCCGACATGTTCCGCCTCTTCTTTCACTCAGCCTCTGGGAATGTCCCCTCCCACGATCGGGGCCGCTGGGGGTCGGATCATCATCCGCAGTGACCAACTGCCTCTCCGCCCAAGGAAGTACACCGGGCCGTTCCGGAGAAGGATGCGCCGGAGGGGCAGCTTCGGCATGCCCCGGGGTCAGTGGACGCCTGCCGCCGCCATCTGTTCGGCGGCCCGCAGCCGGCCCGCGGCCGCCCCGGCCGTGTCGCCGAGCCGGTCGGCGAGCCGCGCCCGGGCCTGCCAGTTGTACGGGCACACCGGGCGGAGGCTGATGCGTTCGCTCAGCAGGGTGCGCGCCACGTCGTGCCGCCCGGCGTGCACGGCTGCCTCCACCAACGTCCTCTGCACCGCGTCCCGTTGGGCGTGACTGCCGCCGAAGGCGTGAAGGCGGTAGCGGAGAGGGAGCAGCAGATCGACCACGTCGTCGTACCGCCCCTGCCCGTAGGCGACGATCGCCCGTCCCACCGGCAGCCCGACCTCGGCGGTCATCGCGACGTTGGACACCTCCGGCCCGGTGCGCTCGCTCCACGCCTGCCGGTCGAGGAGGAGACGTTCGGCGTCGGCGATGCGGTCCGCTCCGACGTAGGCCATGACGGCGTGCACGTCGTTGAAGACGTAATAGGCGCCGTCGCGCCGCGCCGCCCAGGCGTCGGCCAGCGCCGCCCAGCGGCCACCGGTGCCGGCCCCGGCGAGAGTGAGCCGCCACAGCAGCGACGCCGCGTCCAGCAACTCCATCGCCACCCCGGCCGAACCGTCGTGGTGCACGGCGGCGTCGTAGACCTCCAGCACCCGGTCGGTCCGTCCCGCCTCCAGGAGGTAGAGGGCGTAGTGCCACCAGTTGTGGACGTTCAGGTAGTTGCCCTCCGCCCAGTCGCCCGACCGCTCGTCCAGATAGCGGATCCCGTCCGCGAAGCGGCCCTGCATCTCGTAGGCGTGCACGACGGCATGGATGCCCCACACGTCGCGCGCGTTGCGTTCCACGGCCGCCAGCCCCACCTGCTCCGACTGCCCGTAGTGGCCCGCCTCCTCCAGCCCGAACGCGTACATGCCGAGCAGGAAGCCGTAGCGCGGATCGGCCTCGTCCCACGCGGACAGCGCTCCGCCGATCCGGTCGCGCAGCAGTACCGCGTTCCCCGTGAAGAAGTCGATCTGATGGCCGACGGCCAGGGCGAGCGCGTCCTGCGGGCAGACCGTGGTGACCTCGCCCAGGAGGCGGCCGGCCCGGTGGAGGTCGCCGTCCAGCCAGGAGGCGGCCGCCTCGACGTGCAGGCGCTCCCGGGGCGTCACCTCCGCAAGGTCCACGCCGCGGCGGAAGCCGGCGAACGCCGTCCGGGCCACGGCCGCGTCCGTCTCCTCCGTCCCCAGCAGCCCCAGATACGCCTGGAAGACGTTCCCCAGGACCGAGCGCGGGGAGTCGGCGAGCACCGCCCGGACCTCCGCGGTCACGTCCTCGCGGAAGAGCAGCAGACAGTCCAGCGCGTTGTCGTAGTGCCGGACCGCGTCGGTGCCGGTGTACGTCATCGCCTGAGCGTGCCGGTCGCGTCCCACCCGGTTCCTCCCGCCCGGCCGCCGTGCCCGGCACGGCGGCCCCCGTCAGTCGTGCCTGCATGCCTGCCCCGCCGTGCCCCGCCGGATGCACGCGGCACCGGGCCGCCGGGCCGTCCCGGTCAGCCTTCCGCCCGGTGGGTGACGGGAGCCTCGGTACGGTCCCCGAGGAACTCGTACCACCGGCGGCGCAGACACACGTACCGCGTATCGGCCTCGACGAGGCCGAGGAACGCCGAGACGGTCTCCTCCAGGCGCTGCTGCAGCCCGGCATCGGCCAGCAGCCCGTCATCGGTGAAGCCCTCGTGCGCCCGGGCGAGGCTGAACATGTCCGGGTAGACGCGGGTGCCGAGGTGCTCCAGGGGGATCCGCAGCGCCCACAGCCCCCGGTTGCCGCCCACGAGCGACGGGGAGGCGGACAGGAGCAGCGCGTGCTTGGTCTTGAACGGCTGCGGCTGGACGCGGGAGACCCAGTCGATCGCGTTCTTCAGCACGCCGGGCACGGAGGCGTTGTACTCGGGGGAGGAGATCACGACCGCGTCGCTCGTCTCCACCCGGGCGTGCAGCGCGAGAGCGCCCTCGGGCAGGCCGCCGGCGGCCTCCGCGTCGCCGTCGTACGGCGGCATGTCGAACTCGCGCATGGTGGCGAGGTCGACGGTGGCGTCCGATTCCCTGATCAGACGGGCCACCAGCGAGGCGAGGCGGGCGTTGGTCGACCCGGCCCTCAGTGCGGCACCGAAGACGAGGACCCGCAGCGGACCGGGCCGGGCGTCCGTGGCCATGGGACAGTCCTTCCGGAGGGCGGGCACGTGCCTCGCGACGTGCCCTGCCGACCAGTGTGATTGTGCAGCGATCACCGCGCGACGGGGCTGGGCCTTCCGGGCTAGCGCCGGGAGGCGAGCGATTTGGCGGAGGGCGGGGATCTCCGTGTAAAGTTGTCCGTGTCGCCGGGGGAACCGGGCGAAAAACTCAACAAGGGGCTATAGCTCAGTTGGTAGAGCGCCTGCATGGCATGCAGGAGGTCAGGAGTTCAATTCTCCTTAGCTCCACAGTGACGAAGAGGCCGCCGGGAATGGCGGCCTCTTCGTCGTCTTTTCCGTGGTCTTTTCCCTCGTCTTTTCGTCGTCACGACCGTTCGCAGGGCAGCAGCCGCAGCGCGCTGAGCGCCACGGCGAGGTCGGCGACCGCGCGCGGATCCTGCAGGGAGCGTCCGGTCAGCTCCTCCAGCCGGCGCAGCCGGTAGCGGACGGTGTTGCGGTGGCAGTACAACAGCCGCGCGGCCTCGGCCGCCGAGCCGGCGGCCGCGAACCAGCACTCCAAGGTCTCCAGCAGCCGTGTCCGTTCGGCGGCCGGCAGCCGCAGCACCCGTGCGAAGACCACCCGGGCCACGCGCCCGGCCTCGTCCGGGGACGCCGCCACCAGCAGGGCGACCGGCCTGTCGTCGAAGCGGGCCACGCCCCCTGCCCGCTCCGGCAGTCCGGCCAGGGCCAGGCGCGCGAGGCGGAGCGCCCGGGGGGTGTCCTGCAACGCGCGGTACGACGGGCTGACACCGACCCGGGAGCGGGCGGCCCGGCCGAGGACGCGCAGGGCCGCCTCCTCGCCGCCCGGCCCCGGGACGGCGACCACGCCGACCTGGAGGTCGGGCAGCAGCCGCCACGCCGAGCGCGCCTGCTCGGCCAGCAGCCGGGACTCGATGCCGGGCAGCGCCTCCCGGCCCGGGGCGGGGACGTCGGCCGCCACCACGACGAACGGGCCCGCCGCCGGCAGGCCGAGGACCTGGGCCGTCTCCCACACGGTGGTGCGGTCGCTGAGCAGCCCCGTGAACAGGGCCTCGACCAGGGCGGAACGTTCCCGCTCGCGCTGCAGCACGAGCTCGGAGGCCGCCTCGCGATAGGCGTCGCCGGCCGCGGCCGCCAGCCCCTCGTTCACCCACCACGTGGCCAGCGACGCGATCGTGTCGACGGTGACGCCGTCGGTGTCCCGGACCGCGGCGGCCAGCTCCGACCACAAGAACTCGGAGCCGACGCGGTAGGCGTGCAGGAGGTCGGCCAGCGGGGCGCCCCGGCGGGCGTGCTCACGGCCCGTGTCCCGGGCTGGTGCCAGGTCGGCCCCGCGGCCGTCGACGAGCTGCCCGAGGACCAGCTCGGCATTGCCCCGGCAGGAAGCGTGCAACTCCTCGGAGGGGACGCGCTCCTCGCTGCCGTAGTAGGCCACTTCGGCCCGGATGCGGCGAGCCATGCGGCCGCCCAGTTCCGGTGCGCGGGCCAGGAGCAGGGCTGCTGCGGGAGCGACCTCGGTGGGGGGAGGGGGAGTGCGGCTCATGACGCGCAGGTTACAAACACGGTGCGATGCGGAGCGACGTTGTGCCCGGGGACAACGGGCCCCCGCCTTTGCTGTGCCCCCGTACATGGCCCGGGAAGCGGAACGCCACGACGATACCTGCAACGTTACCGGCCGGTTTCGAAACGCCCTCGCCCCTGCTCCCACCCCAGGAGGAACCGTGCCCAGAGCCGCAAAGCCCCGCACCGTCCCCACCGGCACCGCGAGCACCCCGACGCCCCGGCACACCGGGAGCCCCCGGACGTGGCCGTACGCCGTGGCCGGCTGCACCCTCCTCGCCACCTCCCTCACGACGGTGGCCACCCCCGCCCACGCCGCCGCCCCCGGCCCCTCCTACGTCGCGCTCGGCGACTCCTACGCCGCCGGGGCCGGGATCCCGGCGCTGTCGGGAGGGCTGTGCCTGCGCTCGGACCGCAACTACGGCCGCCTCATCGCCGCGAGCATCAACCCGGCCTCGTACAAGGACGTGACGTGTGCCGCGGCGAAGGTGAGCGCACTCACCGCGCGGCAGACCGACGCCGGGATCCCCGTCAACGGCCCCCAGCTCGACTCCGTCGGCGCCGACACCGGGCTCGTCACCCTCACCCTCGGCGGCAACAACCTCGGCACCTCGGACCTCGGCTTCGTGGACGTCGTGGCCACGTGTTCCGCCCTGGCCCTGACCAACCCCTTCGGCGCCCCCTGCCGGAACTTCTACAAGGACACCCTCCGCAAGCGGCTGGACTCCGTCGCCCCGCAGCTCGCCGACCGCCTCCGGCGGATCCACGGCAAGGCGCCGCGCGCCAAGGTGCTCGTCGTCGGCTATCCGTCGGTGGTGCCCGACGACCCGAAGACGTGCCTGGGGAAGATGCCCATCACGACCGGCGACATCGCCTACCTGCGCACCGTGCTCGCCGACCTCAACACCATGCTGGCCAAGGCCGCCGCGGCCCACGACGCGACCTACGTCGACACGCTCACCCCGACCACGGGACACGACCCCTGCTCGTCCGCCCCCTGGGTCGAGGGCCTGATCCCGGGCTCCCCGACGCTGCCGCTGCACCCCAACGCCGCGGGGGAGCGCGTCAGGGCGGACGCGGTGCTGAAGGCGCTCCGCCCCTGACCCCCGCCCCCAGCCTCCACGGACCTCGCCCCCGCCGACCCTCCAGCCGTCCGGCCCGAACCCTGCGGGCCGGGCGGCTGCCCGCCGACTGCGCACCCGCCACGCGCACCCCACGCCCACCGCTCCCGCGCCGCACCCGCACCCCGAAAAGGACATGCGTCCTTCCGCGGGCTGCCGTTAGCCTGAGCGCATGTCCACGCCCCGAGTCTCCTAGCCGAGGACCCGCTTCCACGCCAGAAGTGTGTCCTTTTGCTTTCTCGGAGCGTCATTCCATGATTACCGTTCGTGGTGTCGAGGTGCGCGCGGGTGCCCGCCTGCTGCTGTCCGACATCTCCTTCACCGTGTCCCCCGGCGACCGGATCGGCCTGGTCGGCCGGAACGGCGCCGGCAAGACCACCCTGCTGACCGCCCTGGCCGGCCGGGCCAGGCCCGCCGCCGGGACGATCACGGCCACCGGCCCCGTCGGCTTCCTGGCCCAGGACTCCCGCCCGGCCGACCCGTCCCTCAGCGTCACCGACCGGATCCTCTCCGCCCGGGGCCTGGACCGTGCCCTGCGCGCACTGCGCGCCGCCGAGTCCGCGATGGCCGACGCCGCCGGTCCGGCGGCGCTGGAGCGGGCCATGAACGCCTACGCACGCGCGGAAGCCGCCTTCCAGGCCGGCGGCGGATACGCGGCCGAGGCCGAGGCCGCCCGTGTCGCGGCCGGCCTCGGGCTGCCCCCGCGCGTGATGACCGAACCCGTCGGCACCCTCTCCGGCGGCCAGCGGCGCCGCGCGGAACTCGCCCGCATCCTGTTCGCCGGGCACGAGGGCACCCTCCTGCTCGACGAGCCGACCAACCACCTGGACGCCGACTCGACCGCCTGGCTGCGCACGTTCCTGCAAAGCCACCAGGGCGGTCTCGTCGTGATCAGCCATGACACCGCCCTGCTGGCCGGCACCGTCAACCGCGTCTTCCACCTCGACCCGCAGCGCGCCACCGTCGACGTCCACAACACCGGCTGGTCCGCGTACCTCGCCCGGCGCGAGGCGGACGAGCGGCGCCGCACCCGGGAACGGGCCGGCGCCGAACGCAAGGCCGCCTCCCTCCACGCGCAGGCCGACAAGATGCGCGCACGGGTGGCCACCGCGACCGTGGCCAAGAACATGGCGCGCCGCGCCGACCGCATGCTCGCGGACCTCGAACCCGCCCGCCGTGCGGAGAAGGTCGCGCGCATCCGGCTGCCCGAGCCCGCCCCGTGCGGGCGGACGCCGCTGGGCGCGGTCGCCCTGGGCAAGTCCTACGGCGGCCACCGGGTCCTCGACGGCGTCGACCTGGCCGTCGACCGGGGCAGCCGCCTGGTCGTCCTCGGCCTCAACGGCGCCGGGAAGACCACGCTGCTGCGCATCCTGGCCGGCGAGGAGCGGCCGGATCGCGGACGGGTGGTGCACGGGCACGGCCTGCGGCTCGGCTACTTCGCCCAGGAGCACGACACCCTCGACCCCGCCCGCACCGTACGCGAGAACCTGGCCGTGGCCGCGCCCCACCTGACGGACGGTGAGGCACGGCGCGTGCTGGGCGCGTTCCTGTTCGGAGGGGACGACGCCGACAAGCGGGCCGGGGTGCTCTCCGGCGGGGAGAAGACCCGCCTGGCCCTGGCAGGGCTGGTCCACTCCGGGGCGAACGTGCTCCTGCTCGACGAGCCGACCAACAACCTCGACCCCGCCTCGCGCGGCGAAGTCCTCGCCGCCGTGGGCTCGTACCCGGGGGCGATCGTCATGGTCACCCACGACGAGGGCGCCGTCGACGCCCTGCGCCCCGACCGCGTCCTGCTCCTGCCGGACGGGGACGAGGACCTGTGGAGCGAGGAGTACCGGGGGCTGGTCACCCTGGCCTGACCGACGTCCCCGGCCGTCCCGATCCTCGACGATCTCGCCTGCGCCGTCGGCCTCTACGCTCTGGGGCATGACGAACCAGTACGCGATCGTGACCACGACCACCGACTCCGAGGACAAGGCCCGGGCGCTGGCCGCCGGTGTGGTCGACGGCGGTCTGGCCGCCTGCGCGCAGCTCTATCCGATCGCTTCGGTCTACCGGTGGGAAGGCAAGGTCGAGTCGGGGCGGGAATGGCGGCTCGACTTCAAGACCCGTACCGCTCTGGTGGACGAACTGACGGCGTTCGTCGTCGCCCGGCACGACTACGACACCCCGGAGGTCGTCGTCGTGCCGGTGACCGGGGGACACACCGCGTACCTGGACTGGGTGGCGGAGGAGACACGGGCCTGACCGGCGAACCGGCGGACGGGCAGACGGGCGGACGGGCAGACGGGCGGACGGGCAGGCGGACGGAGGCGGCGCGCCCGGTCAGTGGCGGCCGGTCACCCGCATGGGCAGGGTGCGGGGGCACAGGACGCTGCGTGCGGCCGGCTGGACGGACGCGCCCGGGACCGGGCGGAGCCGCCACCGGGAGGCGAGGGAGGCCAGGGCCAGGGACGCCTCGGTGAGGGCGAAGGACTCGCCGATGCACTTGGTGGCTCCCGCACCGAAGGGGAAGAAGTCGGTGGCGGGGACGGGGCACCGGCCGGACACCGGGTCCGGCCGCCACCGTTCGGGACGGAAGCGGTCCGGCTCCGGGTAGGTGCCGGCCCGCCTGTGCAGGATGTACGGGCTGAAGAGCACCGTGCTGCCGGCGGGCAGGGTGCGCCCGGCCAGCTCGGTCGCGCGCGTGACCGTCCGGGGGAGGGCCCACGCCGGCGGGTAGAGGCGGAGCGCCTCCCTGACGACGCGGTCCGTATGAACCAGCCGGGGGAGGTCCTGCCAGGTGGCGACGGCGCCGCCCAGGACGGCGCCGGCCTCGGCGAGGAGCTCCTCCTCGGCCGTGGGGTGAGCGCCCAGCAGGTGCCAGCTCCAGGCCAGGGCGGCCGAGGTGGTCTCCGCCCCGGCGAGCACCAGGACGGCAATCTGGTCGGCCAGTTCCCGTTCGCTCATGCCGCTCTGCTCGTCGTCGCGGGCTTCGAGGAGCGAGGACAGCAGGTCCGGCGGCCCGCTCTGCCGTTGGCGGCCGTCCGCCACGACGCCGCCGACGTAGGCCCGCCACTGCGCCAGAGCGCGGGTGAAGCGGCGATTGGCCGGCGTGGGCAGGGCGGTGGTGAACGGCAGCAGGACCCGCGTGTAGGAACCGCGCAGGAACACGTCGAGGCAGTGCCGCAGCCCGGCGGCCGTGGACTCGTCCACGCGGGACGAGAAGAGGGTGCGCACGGCGATCGAGGTGGTGAGGGCGAACATGGCGTCGACCACGTCGACGACCTGCCCCGGTCGCCAGCGGTCCGCCAGGGCCGCGATCTCCTCCTGCATGACGGCCGCGTAGCGGCTCAGCCGGTCGCGCCGGAAGGCCGGCTGCATCAGCAGACGCTGCCTGCGGTGGTCCGTATGGGCACAGGTCGCCAAGCCGTTGCCCATGTCCGTGCGGATCCGGTCGTAGATGGGGCCCGTGCGGTCGAAGGTGCGTCCGTCGGCCAGCGCGCGCCGGGCCAGGTCCGGGTGGCACAGGACGTGGACGTTCTGCACGGCGAGCCTGATCTCCACCAGGTCGCCGTGGGCCGGCAAGGACCCGAGGAAGCGCAGGGGATCCCTGCCGAACCGGAACAGATGGCCGACCAGCGGCCAGGAACCCGGCGCCAGGGCCGGCCGCAGAGGCGCGCTGTCGAGAGGAAGCATGGGCTCCTGGGTACCTCCGGGGCGTAGGGGGCAACGGTTCGTTCTTGCGCTGTGTCTGTTTGTTGTCCGTTTCCCGCCACGCGGCGTCGGCAACCACGGATTCCGTCCGATACCGGCGTTCGATTCCATGCCGAAGATCGGCTAATATTTCTCCCGCGCCGCTAGCTCAGTTGGTCAGAGCAGCTGACTCTTAATCAGCGGGTCCGGGGTTCGAGTCCCTGGCGGCGCACGGAAGACTCAGGCCCCCACCGTTCATGCGGTGGGGGCCTGAGTCGTGGGGCTGCCATCCACAGTCTGCCGTCTGTCGTCTGCCGTCTGCCGTCTGCCGTCTGCCTCCGCCGTTCGACGGGCCCGGGTGGGGCGGCTCCCGCGCGTTGCGCTGCGGGCCGGGCTAGCCTCAAGGACATGAGCCCTGTCGTTTCCCGCTACACCGTTGTCCTGAAACCGCAGCTCGCCGACGCCGAGGCCCACCCCCGCCACGGCTCCCCGCTCCGCGCGGCAACCGTCGAGGCCACCGGCGAGCTCGGGGTGTCCGGGTTCCCCCGCTACGCTGGCGAGGGCATCGAGGCGGAGATCGACCCCGAGACACGGGCCGTCGAGGCCGTGACGGTCGACGGGGACGAGCTGCCGTACGGATGGGTCGCGCAGGTGGCCGACGACGAGCGCTGACTCCGGGGGCGGGGGAGGGGGAGGACATGCCGGCGGGTGTTCTGAAGGTCTTACGGGACCGGGACGTGGGCCTCTACTTGGGCGGTGTCCTGGTCTCCGCGTTCGGCAGCACGGCCATGCTGCTGGTCTGTGGCATGTGGGTGAAGGACCTCACGGGATCGAGTGCTCTGGCCGGCCTGACGCCCTTCTTCGCCTGGTTACCGACCCTCTTCGGGCCCGTTCTCGGCGTCCTGGCGGACCGCATGCGCCGCCTTCCGCTGCTGATCAGGGCGAACGCGGGCATGGCGCTGCTGCTCCCGGTGCTGCTCGCCGTCCGTTCGGGAGGCTGGATCTGGCTGCTGTTCGCCGTCCTCGTGGTGTACGGGGCGGCCGGCGCGGTGGCCGACGCCGCGGAGGCGGGGGTGGTCGCCGCCGGCGTTCCCGCCGAGCTGCGCGGCGACTTCAATGGCCTGCGCATGTCGGCCAACGAGGGCATGAAGCTCGTCGCACCCCTGGTGGGTGCCGCGCTGTTCGCCCGCTACGGCGGTGCGCCCGTGGTCCTCGTCGACGCCGCGACCTTCGCCCTCGCCGCCGTCGCCTTCGCGCTCATGTGCGTACGGGAACCGGATCCGGCCCGCGGCTCGCGGCCGCGGGTCGCCGAGGGGATCCGGTTCCTGCGCGGCAGTGCGGGCCTGCGCAGGCTGGTGGCCGCCGGCGGGGTGACGATGACGCTGTCCGGTCTGAGCGGCTCGGCCGTCTACGCGGTGGTCGATGCGGGACTGCACCGCTCGCCGGCCTTCGCGGGGGTGCTCTACACCGTGCAGGGCGTCGGATCGCTGCTCGCGGGGCTCGTGGCGGGCCCGCTGCTGCGACGCCTGCCCGAACGATTCTTTGCGGGTGCGGGCATCGCCGTGTTCGCGGTGGGCGTGGTGCTGCGCGCGGTGCCGTGGCCGGCGGCGGTCCTCACCGGCAGCGGGCTGATCGGCCTCGGCCTCCCGTGCGTCCTGGTGGCGGCGTTGACGGCGGTTCAGCGCGAGGCGCCGGCCGACCTCGTCGGCCGTGTGGCCGGAACCGCGAACACCCTCGTCTTCGCCCCGCTCACCTTGTCGATTCCGGTGGGCGCCGGGCTCGTCGCGCTCGTCGACCACCGGATGCTGCTGGTGGGGACGGGCGCGGCGGGTGTGACGACGGCGTTGTGGTGCGCGCTGGCGGGGCGCCGCACGCGCCGGCCGGAAGCGGGAACGGAACCCGTCCCCGTGCCGACCGGGACGTCGGGTTCCGGCGGCTGACCGGAACTGCGGGCGCCCGTACGCCGGGCCGTCGCGGGCGCGTACTGCGTGCAGAAGTACGGCTTTCCGTCCGGTAGTATTTCTTTCGCGCCGCTAGCTCAGTTGGTCAGAGCAGCTGACTCTTAATCAGCGGGTCCGGGGTTCGAGTCCCTGGCGGCGCACAAGAAGACGGAGGGCTCCCACCCGTGCGGTGGGGGCCCTCCGTTTTGCCTTCCGGAATCCATGGGATGTCCCGCCGTCTTCCCGACCTGACGGACGGGGGCGGGATCGAGGCAGGGCGGCTTCTCCTGCCCTGCCGCACTGTCCGGACCGGATCGGCAGCCTCCACCCTTACCTCTGGGCTCACCCTTCTCATAAATGGGCCATGGATCCACTCCGTTGGGGAGGGTGTTTCCCGCGGGGCCGGCCGCCGGGCGAAGAACGACCGGAAGGGCCATTACGCGGCCGGGAGCGGGCTGCCACTGTTCGCCAGTGTGGCTGTTCCGCAGGAATCAGAGGCCCTCTGGAGGCACCATGACCACCGCTTCGGGTTCACGAGTCGCCGTGATCTCACGTGATGCGCAGCCGGCCGGGAGTTCCATCGTGGTCTCGGCGCGGATCTCCGTCTCCATCGACGAGCCCGAGGCCGTCGTGGACCTGAGCAGCGCATTGCGGCGGCTCGTCGCCGGAGCGGGTGCGGCGGAAGGCACCCTGCACGTCTATTGCGGCCACACCACGTGCGGCCTCGTCATCAACGAAGTCGATCCGGGGCTCGACTCGGACATGAGCAAGGTGCTCGAACGACTCGCCCCGCACAGCGGACACCACTACTACGCCCACGACAAATTGCGCACGGCCGACGAGCGACTGCTTCACGGCGCCGAACGGGACAACGGCCATTCGCACGCCCGCGCCTGGATAGCGACCCATCCCGAACTGAACATTCCGATCACGTCGGGCGCGCTGTATCTGGGCCGGTGGCAGGCGGTGATGCTGGCCGAATTCGACGGCCCGCGCGTCCGTGAGCTCCTGGTCCGCGTCCATACGGCCGTCGTGCCGATCGCGTCGGTGCTCGCACCGCACACCCGCTGAGGCCCGGGTCGGGCCTTCCTCCGGCCGGGCGCTGCACGAGGCGGGGCTTCCTCCGCCGCACCGTCACGGCCGGTGCCGTCAGCGGCCGGGGCGTGCGTGGTCCATCAACCGCACGCCCGGCCCATTCACGCGAGCCCGCACCCCTGGCCCGCTCCGGCCGAGCCCGAGAGAGAGCGAGGGTGATCTCGAAGGGAACGGGGCATGATCGGTCGGATGGGCCGGACGGGTCGGACACGCCGCACAGGCCGTATGGGTCGTATGGGCCGGGTGCTGGGAGCCTGCCTGGTGGCGGCCTCCCTCGTGCAGATGCCGGTCGCCGGGGCGGCCAGTGGGCCGACGGACGAGGTGTGCGCGACCAAGCCGAGACCGCCGGGCAAGGTGCTGCAGGGGTACTGGGAGAACTGGGACGGCGCGGCGAACGGCGTCCACCCGCCCTTCGGCTGGGTCCCGATCACCGACGGCCGCCTGCGTGACCACGGCTACGACGTGATCAACGCGGCGTTCCCGGTGATCCGCCCGGACGGCACCGTCCTCTGGGAGGACGGCATGGACGCGACGGTGAAGGTCGCGACTCCGGCGGAGATGTGCCGGGCCAAGGCCGCCGGGGCCACCGTCCTGATGTCGATCGGCGGCGCGGCCGCCGGCATCGACCTCGGCTCCCGCGCGGTCGCCGACCGGTTCGTCGACACGGTGGTGCCGATCCTGAAGAAATACAACTTCGACGGTATCGACGTCGACATCGAGACGGGCCTCACCGGCAGTGGCGACATCAACCGGCTGTCGGCCTCCCAGGCCAACCTCGTCCACATCATCGACGGCGTGCTGTCGCGCATGCCCCCGGGCTTCGGCCTGACGATGGCGCCGGAAACCGCTTACGTCACGGGAGGCAGCGTGACGTACGGCTCGATCTGGGGTGCCTACCTGCCGATCGTGAAGAAGTACGCGGACAACGGCCGGCTCTGGTGGCTGAACATGCAGTACTACAACGGGAACATGTACGGCTGCTCCGGGGACTCGTACTCCGCCGGGACGGTGCAGGGCTTCACCGCGCAGACGGACTGCCTGAACAAGGGGCTGGTCGTCCAGGGCACGACGATTCGCGTTCCGTACGACAAACAGGTCCCGGGTCTGCCGGCTCAACCGGGTGCCGGGGGCGGCTACATGTCGCCGGCCCTCGTGGCCCAGGCGTGGAACGTCTACGGCAACGGCTTGAAGGGCCTGATGACCTGGTCGATCAACTGGGACGGATCGAAGGGCTGGACCTTCGGGGACAACATCAGGAGGCTGCAGGGCCGTTGGTGATCAGGTGCAGCACGTGCTCACCATTCGACCAGCAGCCGCGTCGGCGCCACGACGTTGATGCTCGGCTCGTACACGCGCTCCTGGTCCGGGACCAGCCGCAGGCCGGGGCGGTGCCGTACGAGGGCGGTGATGCCGGCGCGGGCGACCACCCGGGCCAGGTTGGCACCCAGGCAATAGTGCAGGCCCTGCGAGAAGTGCAGGCTGCCCGCCAGGTGCGGCCGGTGCGGGTCGAACGCGTCGGGCTCCGGGAAGTGCCTCTCGTCACGGTTGGCCGACGCCGTCATGACCCACAGCACCGCGCCCGCCGGTATGCGGACACCGCCCACTTCGGCGTCGGCCGCGGTCATCCGGAACACCCCCAGGGCGGGACCGGAGCGCCGCAGCGTCTCGCTGAACAGCGCGTCGAAGTGCCCGGGCTCGTCGTGCAGCAACTGCCAGCGGCGAGGGTCCTCCAGCAGTTCCTTGCAGAGATTGACCAAGGCGAAGCTGGTCGGGCGGAATCCGGCGGTGATGACGTCGAAGCTGAGGAAGCTGATCAGTTCTTGCTCGGTGTAGTCGGCCTCTCCCCGGGCCACCTTCTGCGTGAGAAGACTGATCAGGTCGTCCCCGGGACTCCCGCTGCGCAGCCGGATCACGCCGGAAAGGTACTCCTCCCATTCCCGCACGTCCTTCGCATAGGCGAGCTGCAGGTGCGCAGGCGGCTGGCCGAAGAAGAATGCGTTGACCGCCCGGTGGTAGTGAAGGATGCGGTCGTAGTCGCCCTCGGGGAACCCGGCCAGCTCGATGACGATGCTGTTCGCCAGCGGACGTGCGTACGCTTCCACGAGGTCGACAGGGGGTTCGGAAGGAATCTCGGCGATGCGCTGTGCCGTGATGTCACGGATGCGTGACTCCAGGCTCTTGACGCCCTTCGCAGAGAAATACGGCACCACTGGTTTGCGCAGCCGGTCGTGCGTCGGAGATCCGTCGAAGCCCATGTTGGGAGCGGTGAACGTGCTGGTGCTCGCGAGAACCTCGCGGACCTCCGGAGGGTAACTGGCCATGATGATGGACCGGGTGGAGGCGGGAAAGAGTTCCGCATTCTTGAGGATCCGCGTCACGTCGTCGTACCGGGACACGATCCACATGTTCAGTTCTTCACTGAAGAACACCGGTGCTTCGTCCCTGAGGGTCTTCAGCATGGGGTGGAGTTCGTCCGAACCGTGCGAGACGAACGTGGCCGCTGCCGATTCGGGCGAGAGCAAAGGGCATTGCTGTGCCCCGGTGGAAGCGGTGGGCGCACTCGCCCCGGTGTCGAGGTCGATGGACTCAGGCAACGTCAAAACCCACTCTCTCGTCTCCGTCGCAGCACTCGTGCGTGCGCTCTGCCCCAGGGTCGCACCCCTCCTCCGGGCCGGCGGCGTCCGCTTCTCCTCCCCGGCAGCCCTCTTGACGAATGCACATCAGGGGGAGCACCGCCCGGCGGGAGCGTGGTAACGAAAAGGTGCCGGTAGGGCCACGGGAATCGTGACGCCGCTCACATTCATCCGTTGCCACAACTCGATATGGACGCACCCCGTGCCCATTCACCTGACTCCTCAGGCCCTCGTACCCGGAAAGATACGTACGCAGGTAGACGGCCCCCGAAGGGCATATACGTTGTTCGAAGGTCACCTGGACGTCGTCAGATTCCGTGTTTACGGATGGCGGCACCGTCCGAACTGCACCGTCCGGTCAGGCGGATGGTGCCGCCTGCGGTCGACGGCGGCGCCTGGGCTCCGACAGTAAAAGGACCCAAGGGTTCTCACTCCGTCGAGGCCGCCGCCGACCAGGCATTTCCCGGACTCGGCGGATGCGTCCGGCCCGGCCCGCACCGACGTCCGCCCGACGGTACGTGCGGCGCTTCCCGATGGGAATCAGCGTCAGGTCAACACCGGGCAGTGCTAGGCCAGTTGATCGACACGGTCACTCGGTTCGGTCGTCCGTCATGGAAAATGAGAAGGGGTCGCCATTCGGGGGGAGTCGCCGACTTTCCCGTGAGCGTCCTGCGAAAACGGGGGAAACATGAAGACGCAGGTGACTGTCCTCGGCCTCGGCCCGATGGGTTCGGCGCTGGCCGGGGCATTCCTGGCGGCCGGACACCGGACGACCGTCTGGAATCGCACGCCGGGCAAGGCCGCGGCCCTGGTGGGGCAAGGGGCCGCGGAGGCGGGGTCGGCCGCCGAGGCCGTGGCCGCCAGCCCGCTGGTCGTGCTCTGCCTGGCGACGTACGAGGCCGTCCGCGAGGTCCTGCACCCTCTGGCCGGCGCGATGGCGGGCCGCAGCCTCGTCAACCTCACGTCGGGCTCGCCGCCGCACGCGCGGGAGGCGGCGTGCTGGGCGGAGCGGCACGGTGTCGCCTACCTCGACGGAGCGGTCATGACGACTCCGCCCGGCATCGGCGACCCCGACGTCCTGGTGCTCTACAGCGGTTCACGAGCCGCCTTCGACGACCACCGCGCAGTCCTGTCGGCCCTGGCCGATCCGGTGCACCTGGGCACCGACGCGGCCCTGGCCTCCGTGTACGACACGGCGCTGCTGAGCCTCATGTGGTCCACTCTGGCCGGCTGGCTGCACGGCACGGCGCTCGTCGGCGCCGACGGCCCGGGCGGCAACGAATCCGCGGGGGCCTACACCGACGTGGCCCGCCGGTGGATGAAGACCGTGAGCCGGTTCATGGCCGCCTACGCTCCGCAGATCGACGCCGGACAGTACCCCGGCGACGGCTTCCCCCTGCGTCTGCACCGTTCGACGATGGACCTCCTCGTCCACGCGAGCGAGCTGCGCGGGGTGGAGTCGGGTCTGCCGGAGCTGCTGAGGGACCTGACCGGGCGGGCGATCGCCGCCGGCCACGGCGAGGACAGCTACGCGCGCCTCGTCGAATTCATGCGCAAGAACCCCCAGGAGGTCAAAAGCCCGTAACGGCCGCCCCTTGGCTGCTTCAGTCCCCGAGCGCGATCCGGAAGCCGAAACCGACGACGACCGTACCGGTGATCCGGTCGAGGAACCGGCGTGCGGAGGGGCGCTGCAGCCGGCTGCGGAGGGCATGGGCGAAGCCGATCAGCGCGCAGGACCAGACGATGGCGAGAAGGATGTGGACACCGGCCAGCAGCACACCGGCAAGGAGGTGCGGAGCGCCGGGCGGAATGAATTGCGGGAGGACGGCGACGTAGAAGGCGCCCATTTTCGGATTGAGCAGATTCGTCACCGTGCCCTGCCGCCAGCCGCCCGGGAAGGAGTCCGGCGAGTCGGCCGCCGCCGGTGCCCCGGCGGATTCCGCGGCGTCAGCGGACGACCGGCGCCCGGCCAGGAGAAGCCGGATGCCCATCCACACCAGATAGGCGGCGCCTGCCCAGCGGAGAACGTCGTAGGCGAGATGAGAGGCGGTGAGAAGCGCGGTCACCCCGAGCGACGTCAACACACCCCAGACCAGCGTGCCCGTCTGAATCCCGAGGACCACGCCCCAGGCGCGGCGACGGTGCCCGAGCGCGGCGGTCCGGAGTATGAGGGCGGTGTCGAGGCCGGGCGTGAGGGTGAGCAGCCCCACGACCAGGGCGAAGGAACAGAGGACGTTCACAGTGATCATGGACTGCCACTGTAGGAGGGAGGGGCCGGGGATCTCCAGATTCCTGCCCGAAATCGGGCAGAGAATGCCTGAAGTGGCGGCAGGTCGCCCGCTTCGGGACGGTCGGGACGGCTTCCCCACCCGGCCATGGGTGAGGATGGGTACATGACCAGCATTGTTCTCGTTCGTGGTGACATCACCCAGCAGCACGTCGACGCCCTTGTCAATGCGGCGAACTCGTCCTTGCTCGGCGGCGGTGGCGTCGACGGCGCCATCCACCGCGCAGGCGGCCCGGAAATCCTCGAAGCCTGCCGCGCCCTACGTGCCTCGCACTACGGCAAGGGCCTGCGCACGGGCCAGGCGGTGGCCACGACGGCGGGCCGCCTTCCCGCACGCTGGGTGATCCACACGGTGGGGCCGGTGTTTCAGGTTTCCGGCGGCGACGAGTCGCTGCTGGCCTCCTGCTACCGGGAATCCCTGCGGGTTGCGGACGAGTTGGGCGCGCGGACGGTCGCCTTCCCGGCCATCTCCACGGGTGTCTACCGCTGGCCGATGGAGGACGCGGCGCGCATCGCGGTGGAGACGGTGCGGGAGACGGAGACGAGGGTGGAGGAGGTCCGCTTCGTCCTCTTCGACGAGCGGGCGTACGAAGCGTTCGCCGCGCAGGTGGGTTAGTGACCCGACCGCCGTCACAGCGGCGACATGGTCGACGGCGGCGAGTCCGGCGCCATGCCCGCGCCGACCGCCGCGACCCCGCCGGCCACGGTCCAGCCGCGCCGGGCGGGCGGCCGCCCCCCCGGGGCCATCAGTGAGCCGGCACCCGTCTCACCGCGGCCGGCGCGGTCGCGGCGGCCCCGGCGTGGTGCGGCCCGCCGTCGTTCGGTGTCGGCCATGGCCCGTACCCGCCCGGCGGTATCGCGCCGACCGTCGGCGCTTGTTGGTGTCCCCGGGCCGCCACCGGCTACGGTCACCCCTGGGCGTCATATGCCCGCGCGGAGCGTGCGGCGCGAAAACGCCCAGAATCTCCCATGGCCGGAAATGCCTCCTATCGCGGGGAATCATTACTCATACCCGCTGAAGCGACGTTGTGTGCATGCCATGATTCCGCCCGGTGTCGAAGCCGTTCCACCAAGGCCGGGGAGAACCATGGCGCTCTCGCTCAAAGACCTGCTCGATCTCTTCCCCGGCGAAGGCAGGGACTTCGTCCTGGCGCGCGACCTCATCGAGGACATCCCCGGCGTCGGCCCGCTGTTCGAGACGTGGCTGACGTCGGCGGACCTCACCGTGAACGCGTCGGTGCCCAACCGCGGCGAGGTGACCGTGGCGGGCACGCTCTCCTTCACCGTGGTCGACGGCCCGTGCCCCGTGGCCGTCTCGTTCACCGTCGACGGGCCGACCCAGTCGGTCACCGGGGTGATGCTCGACTTCACGCTGCCGGCGACCGAGGAGGACTCCGGCGAGGAGGACCCGTTCGCCCCCCACCTCCAACTGTCGGCCGGGGCGCAGGGGTTCTCCGCCGCACTCGTGATCGCCTTCGCCGGCGCCGGGGGCGAGGCGAAGGAGATGACGTTCACCGCCTCCTACCAGGACGGCTCCCTCATCGGCGACTGGTCGTCCGACGACGGCCTGTCCTGGGACGACGTCGCCCACGCCCTCGGCACCGCCCCCGCCGACCTGCCGCCCGCCCTCGTCCCGGTGCTCAAACAGGTCGCGTTCGCCTACGAGAAGAAGAAGCGGGCGTTCGTCCTCTCGGCCGCCACCGAGTACGTCCAGCTCGCCTTCGCCTCGCTTCCGCAGAAGGCCGGCACGGGCTCGGCCGGTCCCCGGCTGCGGATGGTGCTGCTGCAGGGCACGTACGAGGCGGGCTTGGCCGACCTCCCGTCGGTCGGCGAGTACGCCCCGATCGACGACGACCTCGTCTTCGCCGGGCTCCAGGCATTCCACCTCTCCGCGGCGATGAAGGTCCGCAAGGTCAAGGCCCTCAACGACCTGATGGGCAACGCCGGCGTCCAACTCGGCCTTCCCACCCGCAGTCTGACCGCCGGGGCGTCGCTGGCCGTCACCGCCGCCACCGCCCTCTCGGAGAAGAACCACGGCCTGGTGTACCCGCTGCGGCGCAAGTCCCAGCCGGGCCCCACCCCGCCCCCGCGCGCGGAGCTCACCGCCGGGGCGGACGAGGACGACGTCCCCGCACAGGCGTCCATCCCCCTGGACGCCACCTTCTGCTGGCCCTCGCGGCGGAACTCACCCCCGAGTCGTACGTCCTGGAACCCGAGTGCCGGCTGACGGGTGGCCTCGCCTACCGGACCTGGTTCGGCGGGTCCCACGAGGGCGACTTCGTCTTCTGCCTCGGCGGCTACGCGCCCGGGTTCGACCGGCCCGACCACTACCCGGACGTGCCCCGGCTCGGCTACACCTGGGGCATCTCCGACTGCGTCACCGTGCGCGGCGAGGCGGTGGCCTTGGAGGCGGGCACCGGTGTGGTGGTGGAGAAGGAGAAGCCGTCGGCGGAGACGACCCAGCGGTCGTCACCGTCGGCGCGGCGGCGGGCGCTGACGGCCTGTTCCTCGGGCAGGACGCCGGTGAGCGGGGCGATGTCACCTTCCCCGTGGGCACCGGATCCGCCGACCTCAGCGACAACCCCGGCAGCGCCGAGCAGCAGGCGGACGACGTCAGGAAATGGCGGTTCGAACTGGACGTGGACACCCCGGGGTCGGCGCTGCTGACCCCCAAGCGCTCCGCGACCGTCCCGCCCGGCGGGCAACTGGAACTGGCCCTGGCCCACATCGAGATCAACGCGGAGGTCGGCACGAGCAAGCTGACGATCGAGGAACGCATCAAGGACAGCCCGGACCCCCGGATCGAGGAATGGCCCCTGGCCAAGATCCCCGCCGGCTTCACCACCGGTGACTTCCGGCCCGAGACGATCCTCGTCGACAGCGGCACCCCGGCGGAGCTGACCTGGCGGGGCGACTCCCGGCCCGGGGCGACGTACACGATGCTGCACGACGGCGAACCGCGCGACGTCACCGACGTCCGCTACTGGAAGTCCCCGCCCCTGCACCGCGACACCGCGTTCACGCTCGTGGTGGAGGTGACGGAGGGCGGGAACACCGCCGAGTACGCGATGAGCACCATGGTCACCGTCGCCCGCCCCGACCTGGCCGTGAACGACCTCACCGTCAACGGGAACACCACACTCACCCATCTCTTCGCCGCCTTCGACATCGGCGACGCGCCCTCGCTCACCTGCACCGCCGAGACCGACGGGTTCCTCATCGGCCACGTACGCGCCGACCAGGACGTACCCGACACCGAGGACCCGCCGCCCACCCTGACGGTCACGGTCACCCCGGCCGGCCGCCCCGGCCGTCTCACGAGCGTCCAGTCCCGCCTGGCGGAACGGGCACCCGGCGACCCCGGGAGCCGGCTGACCGCCGTCGTCCCCCGGGGTCCACGGTCACCGTCGCCCGCGCGGGCACGACGCCGAGCACCCACGGCCTGACGTGGCTCCCCTTCGGCACCGGCGAACTCAAGAAGGCCACCGGCGAAGCGCCGCCGGCCTGAGGAGCGGCACGGGACCCCACCGCTTCAGGCGCTCGCCCTGCGCGGGATGACGCCCTGGGGGTTTCGCTGAGGAGCACGCGCCCATACGGTGGCCCGGTGACGCCGATCAAGGAGTTCCAAGTCACCTTCGACTGCGCAGAACCCGAGCGCCTCGCCCGTTTTTGGTGTGAGGTGCTGGGGTACGTCGTATCGCCGCCACCCGAGGGGTTCGCCACGTGGGACGATTTCAAGCGCTCGCAGCCGCCTGAGCAGCAAGACGCATGGTGTGCCTGCATTGACCCCTCAGGCGTGGGTCCGCGACTGTACTTCCAGCGCGTCCCCGAAGGGAAGGCCGCCAAGAACCGGCTGCATCTCGACGTGCGGGTCGGCACCGGACTCGTGGGTGAAGAGCGCCTCGCCGCACTTGAGGCCGAGTGCGCACGACTGGTCCCGCTCGGGGCGGTACACGTGCGAACGCTGTATGACGGCAACGACGCGTGCATCCCGATGCTGGACATCGAAGGCAACGAGTTCTGCATCGACTGAGGAGCCGTGGGCGTCCCCTCCTCCGGTCACGACGGGACATCGGCCGCTGGGCCGATCGCCTGAGGACGGGTCGTCGGCGAATCCCACCTTTCTCCCTCGCCGCGCCTGTACCGTCTAGGAGGTCTTCGGCGGGCGCCGCCGGGGTGCGTCTGCAGCCAGGCTCGGGGGAGGCACAGGCATGGAGATCGAACTGGCGGCCGCGGTGGCCGCGTTGCGCGACGAGCTGACCGAGGCCGTCGCCAATGGCAGCGGGCAGGAGATCGCTTTCCAGGTGGGGCCGATCGAGCTGGAATTCACCGTCGAACTCCGCCAGGACGTCAAGGCGAAAGCGGGCTTCAGGGCGTGGGTGGTCTCCGGTGACGGCGAGGCGGGGCTGGCCCGGGGCCGTACGCACCGGGTGAAGGTGGCGCTGACGCCGCAGGGGCCCGACGGGGACGTGTTGATCCGCAGACGGCGGCTGACGGACCCCGGGCCGGGTGACGTGACCGGCCGTATCGAGGACTGACGCGCCGAGGGGTAAAGGGCCGGGCCCGTCGCCGGGCGCGGGGGGGCATGTACGGGGGACAGCACGGTGAACGGTGATCTGGTGGTCGGGGTGGACGGGCCCGACGGGCTGGGGTCGGGGTACGTCATCGCCCCGGGTCTCGTCCTGACTTCGGCACACGTTGTGCCGGCGGTGGGCGGGGCGGTGACCTTCTTCCGTCCCGGCAAGAGCGGGCAGTACGCCGCGACGGTGGTCTGGCGGGGCACACCCGGAGGGCGCGACGACGCGGCCCTCCTGCGTTTCGACGACGGGCATCCGGACATGGAGGGGGCACCGCGGCCGGTCGCGTCCGTCCGGTGGGGGCGGCTTGTCACCCACCGGCCCGAGACCTGCTGCGAGATTCGGGGCCTGCCGGCCGTCGTCCAGCGGGAGCATCAGGGGGTGGAGCTTCTGCACACGCAGGGGACCGTCAACCGGGCGGACCGCTCCGTCAACAACCGGTATCTCGTGCGCCTTGAGGAGCGGGTTGTTCCGTGCACCGGCCCGTCCGGGCGGGCGGTCTCGCCCTGGGCGGGCCTGTCGGGCGCGGCCATGTTCTGCGACGGGCTTCTCACCGGGGTGATCTGCGCGGACTTCGACGGTTTCGCGCACACCCGTCTGGAGGCCGCGCCCGCCTACGTCCTGCTCGGCGACGACGACTTCCGCCGGGCCCTGGCAGAGCACGGCGTGGGGACCGTACTGGAACCGGCGGAATGGGCGGGCCTGTCCGGCCTTTCGCCCAGGACCGGAAAGCGCCTCGCCGTGCGCACCTTACCGGCGTCGCCCGCGGCGCTGCTGGAGGCCCAGCATGCCGTGGTTCCCTTCCGCGGTCGCGAAGAACTGCTCAGGGAGTTGCGGCTGTGGTGCGAGGAGCCCGGCCTCGACGTGCGTCTCGTGCACGGCCCGGGAGGACAGGGCAAGTCCCGTCTGGCCCTTGAACTGACGGCCCGTCTGGAGAGCGACCGCTCGACGGTGGTGTGGCTGAAGAACGACGCGAAGGCCGAGGACATGGCGGCGCTCGGCGACGCGGCTGTTCCGTTGCTGGTGATCCTCGACTACGCCGAGACGCGTGTCGAGCAGCTGACCGCCCTGCTCACGACGATCGTCGCCCGCCCCCTGCCGACGCCGTCCAAGGTGCTGCTGCTCGCCCGTACCGCCGACGACTGGTGGCAGCCCGCGCGGCGGGCGAACAGCGACACCCGGGACCTCCTCGACGACATGATCGAGACCCCGCTGCCACCGCTGGAACCGCACCCCGAAAGTCGTGCCGAGGCATACCGGGTCGCCGTGGAGCATCTGGCGCGGGCCCTGCCGCATGTGCGCGGGCAGGAGCACCACACCTGGCCGAAGGTCGCCGCGGCGGTGGCCGAGGCCGTGCGGCGCAGGCCCGACCGGCTGGACGGCCCGGGGCTGGACATCGCACTCGTCCTTCACATGACCGCGCTGGCCGATCTCTTGGACGAGGCCGTCAGCACCGCCCCGAACCGGCCGGGGGCGGTGACCGATCCGGCGGCCGGCACCCGGCCGGTCGCCGGCGCCCCGCCCGTCGCCGTTGCCGGCCGCAAGGCCGTGCGCGTGGAACAGCGACTGCTCGACCACGAGTCCAAGTACTGGGCGGCCGCCGCCCGGCAGCATCCCCTCACGGAGCTGGATGAGGAGACCCGCAAGGACGCCCTCGCCGCGGCCTTCCTGTGCGGCGCCGACACCCCCTCCCAGGCGGAAGCCCTCCTCGGCCGCCTCTCCTACCTCACAGACCACGGACGAGCCCGCCACCGGGCCCTCGCCGGCTGGATCGCAGCGCTCTACCCGCCCCACGACGGCAGGGCGTGGGGGTCCCTGCGGCCGGACCGGCTGGCCGAGTACTTCGTCGGAGAGCGGCTGACCAGCAACCACGACCTCCCGCAGGACCTGCTCGGCGGCATGACGGCGGATGACCGCGAGCCGTACGACCTCACCGACGCCCAGATCGCCCAACTGCTCACCGTCTACGCCCGGGCGGCCGCCCACCCCGCCCACCGCGACGCCCTCGACGAACATCTCACGGAGCTGTGCGTGCGCCGTCGAGACGTGCTGACGCAGCCGGCCGTCGACGTCGCCACGCAGGTCGAGCGGCCGCAACCGCTGGTGTCGGCGCTGGACCAGCTGGCCGACGAACCCGGTGCCACGCCGGAGGACCTGCTGGAGCTGGCCGACCGCCTGCCGCGCCCGACGCACGCACTGGGCCCGCTGGCCGCGAAAGTGACCGGGCAGCTCGTCGAGATCCATCGCCGACGGGCCGATGAGGACGCCGCCCGCCTGCCCGGCTTCGCCCTGATGCTGCGCCGCCTGACCGGCCGCCTCGGTGATGTGGGGCGGACCCGGGAGGCGTACGAGGCCACCGGCGAGGCCGTCGGGCTCTACCGGCGGCTCGCACAGGAGGATCCGGCCACCTACCGGCCGCATCTTGCCGCCGTCCTGCACAACCTGTCGCTGACCGCGCGCGTTCTGGGAAAGCGGGAAGAGGCCCTGGCGCCTGCCCGGGAAGCCGTGGAGATCTACGGTGAGCTGCGTCTCGCCCGGCCGGACGCAGACGAGTTCCGGTCCGGCCTGGCCCACGGCCTCGGTGCTCTCGCCCAGGCCGAGGGCGAGCTGGGCCGGCCCGGGGCGGCGCTGGCGGCGATGGACGAGGAGGTCGGCATCCGGCGCGACCTGGCCGCGGAACGCGGCGACTTAGCCCTGCCGGAACTTGCCGCCGCCCTGAACAACCGGGCCATTTGGCTGATGGAGTGCGGACGCGTCGAGGAGGCGCTGTCGGTGAGCGGGGAGGCCGTCGCCCGCTACCGGTCCCTGGCCGAGCGGCGCGCCGACGCCTTCCGCAACGGTGTCGCCCGCAGCCTGGGCACGTACTCCACCTGCCTGCACCTCGCGGGCAGGCCGAAGTCCGCGCTGGAGGCAGCCGAGGAGGCCGTCGGGATCCGGCGCCGACTGGCCGCCGAACGTCCCGGCGCGTACCTCGCCGATCTCGCGCTCAGCGTGCACTCCCTGACCATCGACCTGGCCGAGACGGGACGGACGGACGAAGCCCTGGCACGGGCCGCCGAGGCCGTCGGCCTCTACCGGCGCCTGGCCGAGCAGGAACCCGCCGGGTTCGGGCACCGGCTCGCCAACTCCCTCAACACCTACGCCCACCGGCTGAACGAGGCGGGGCGGCCGGCGGACGCACTGGAGGCCGCCCGGGAGGCGGTCGGCCTCCACCGTCCCCTGTTCACGGCGGAACCCGGGACGTTCAGGGCCGATCTCGCCATGAGCCTGGACACCTTGGCCACCCAGCTGGAGGAGACCGGGCACCCGCAGGACGCCTTGCGGGCCGGCGAGGAGTCGGTCGGCCTGTACCGCGCGCTCGCCGGGCAGCGCCCCGACGCCCCGCTCGACGACCTGGCCTGCGCCCTGACCAACCTCTCCCACCGGCTGAACACTCTCGGAAGACCGGACGAGGCCCTGGCAGCGCTGGACGAAGTGGTCCGCATCCGTCGCCGTCCGGTGACGGCGGACCCGCTCGGCACGTCGCGCTCCGCCCTGGCCGGTGCCCAACTGGCCAGGATGCACTGCCTGTGCGACATGGGACGGATGCAGGACGCCGTGGCCGCGGCGGCCGAAGCCGTGGAGCTGTACCGCGGCCTCGTACAGGAGAACAAGGAGAACAACGAGATCATGGGGGACAAGGAGGGCGCGGACGGGTACGCACGCGGGTTCGCCGCGGCCCTGTCCGGTCTCTGGCTCATGCGGTCCCGAGCCGGGCAGGCGGCCGAAGCACTGACCACGCTGGAGGAGTCCATCGAGGTCAGCGGCCGTCTGATGGGGGTGGAGCGGGAGCAGGACGCCGGCTCCGCTCCGGCGAACGGCGACGAACTGTTCGTACTCGGCACCCAGCTCTCCGCCGCCGGCCGTCCGGACGACGCGGCCCGCGTCATGCGCAGGGCCGTGACCGCGCTCCGGCGGCCGTCCGGGGACGGCTCCTCGGAGCCTTCCCCCCGGCTGCTCCCGGCCCTGTCCTGCCTGACGACCTACCTGATCGAGGGGGGACGGCGTGCCGAGGCGCTGCCCGTCGCCGAGGAGGCGACCGGCCTGCTCGGCGACCTCGCGCGGCGGGACGCCGCCCGCCAGGGTCAGTTGGCGCATTCGCTGTGGCTCCTCGGCTGCCTCCAGCACAACGCCGGCCGGGGAGAGGCCGAGGAGACCCTGCGACGGGCCGTCATCGTCGCGGACGCCCTGCCCCCCACCGACGGACGCGACACCGTGCGCGGCCTGGCCCGCTCCGGCCTGGGCATGCACCTCGTGGAAGGCGGCCGGGCGGCCGAGGGCCTGGCGCACGCCCGGGAAGCCGTCGGCATCGCCCGCGACCTGGCGGGCGCCGATCCCGCCCACGGCAGAATGCTGGCCCTTGTACTGACCGACCTCGGCCGCCTTCTGGCACTCGGTACATCGGCGCGCGAGGAAGCCTTCGGGGTCTCCGCGGAGGCGCTGGCCGTGTCCGAGCGGGTGGCGACGACCGCAGCCCCGGCCGGCGAACCGGTCCTGGTCTGGGCACTCGCCCACCACGGCCTGCGGCTGAGCGAGGCCGGACGGCACCCGCAGGCCCTGGACACCACCGCCCGGGCGGTTTCCCTGAGCCGCGGCCTGGCCGCACGTCACCGCGCGGCACACGAGGACCACCTCGCCTTCGCGCTCTACGCCTACGCCAGGACCCGGCTGCTCGCGGACGCCCGACAGGAGGAGGCGAGAGACGCCATCACCGAAGCGGCTCCCCTGTGGCAGGCGCTCGCCGAGACCGAACCGGGGCTCGCCGCCCCGTACCTCGCCGCCGTGACCGACACCCACGCGCGCCTCGCCGGCCCGGGCTGAGGTCGCCGCCCTCCGTATGCCGCGCGTACGCGGCGGACCGGCACCGACCGGCGCCCGCCCGTCACTTGGGCTGTTCTTCGATGTCCGACGTTCCGGTGGGCCGGCCTCGGTGGGCAATCCGCTGGATCTCGGGGCACAGTCGGCAATCAGCGCAACCAGTGATGAACCCCTCTTGAACGCCTTTACCAATCCTGTGCATGAACCTCAACTGATGTTCCTCGAATTGGCTGGTTATGATCGGCACCCACTCCGAAACAGCCGGCTGTGTTTGACGAGGACTGATGACTCCCACAGGATCCGAAGACCCGGGCGGCGAGCCGGTACGAAGAAGCCGACGACGGACCGTGCGCCTGCGGACCTTGCTCGTCTGGCTCGCGGTGGTGCCCACCGTGGCGATGGGCGTCCAGGTTCTCATCAGTTCCGACCGGTCGGTGCAGGAGTCCCGGCACCTGCGCAAGGACGTGGCGGCCGGCCGGCAGACCGGCGTACCCCTGTATCAGCTCATGACCACCCTGCAGTCCGAGCGTGCGGTCACCGCCGCCTGGTGGTCGGGCATGCCCGTGTCCGGGGCCGGTCTGCGCGACCGCCGGGCCGCCACCGACCGGGCCGTGGCCGTGTTCCTGAAGTCGTCGGACGCCGATCAGCTCCATTCCGACCGGGCGAAGGACCGCCTGCGCGACGTCGCGGGGCGACTGGCCGACCTGGGCGCCCAGCGCGAACGCACCGACGCGCGCCACGGCAGCGCGGACGACACCGTCGACTACTACACCGACGTGATCAGCGGAACGATCCGTTGCTACGGAGACTTCAACCACGTCGACGACGGTGGGCTCACACAGGAGACGGCATCGCTCGCGGCCCTGTTCTCGGCAGCGGAGGTGGTGGCTCGCGAGGACTCCATCCTCGCGCTGGCGGGCCCCTCCGGAAGACTGACGTCCGCCAGGTTCGGTGAGTTCGTCAAAGCGGTCGGCGCGAGCGACTACTTGTACGACACGGTCGCCCTCGAACTGCCCCTTGACGACCAGGACACCCTCCAGCGGATCCTCACCTCGAACGCCTGGCAGATCAAGTCCCGCATCGAGAGGGCGGTCCTCTCCGAGCACCGGGACGTCTCTTCCGGCGTCGTGCTGCCGCCCGCGGTCAGCGACTGGCGCGCGGCCTACCGCACCTCCTCCGCCCAGTTGAACACCCTCAACGAGGACGAGCTGCAAGAGCTGCTCGCCCACGCCGACGAACGGGCGGCGCAGCTGGAGAGCCAGGTCGTCCTGCTGGTGGCCGCCAGCGGTGCCGCCCTCCTGCTGGTCGTCGCCGTCGTGGTCTTCACCACGCGTTCGGTCCTGCGCCGCCTGCGCTCTCTCCACGACCGCACGGTGGCGGTCGCCGAGCAGACCTTGCCGGACGTCGTGGACCGCCTCCAGCGCGGAGAGCCCGTCGGCACCGACGCACTGCCGCGGCCGAGAGGCGAACAGGACGAGGTCGGGCGGATCAGCGACGCCTTCGCCCACGTCGTCGCCGTATCCGTCGAGGGACACCGGACGCTCGCCGACGAGCGACACGGCTTCAGCGTGTTCGCCTCCGGCATCGCCGCACGGACCGGGAACCTGGTCAGCCGGCAGCTGGCCCTCACCGAGCACATCCAGGACACCTTCGGCCAGGACGAGGCACTCCTCGCCGAGCTCATGAGGTCCGATCAGCTCACGGTGGGCATGCGCCGGCAGATCGAGAACCTGCTCATCCTGGCGGGTGGCGAGATCACCGACCCGCACATGGAGCCCATGCGCATCGCCGACCTGCTGCGGGAGGCCGCCGCCGAGGTCGAGGACTTCCGGCGCATCGACCGGCACGCCATGGACGAGACCAGCGTGGAGGCCGGCGTCATCAGCCAGCTCAGCCACCTCCTGGCAGAACTGCTGGACAACGCCACGCGCTTCTCTCCGCCGACGGCGAGGGTCGCCATCCGGTCCGAACTGGTCGGTGACGGCCTCTGCATCGAGATCGAGGACCGTGGCCCGCGGGTGACCGCCGAGAGGTACGAGGAGATGAACGGCCGGCTGCACTCGGCCCCGCCGTACTCCGTGCTGGCCAGCAACGCGCACCGGCTCGGCCTCTTCGTGGTCGGCCACCTCGCCGACCAGCTCGGGGCGACGGTCACGCTGCGCCGGTCGGCGTTCGGCGGAACGTCCGCCGTGGTGATCGTCCCGGGTGAGCACCTCGTGCCGACCCGGGAGGGTGCCGCGGTGCCCGAGCCGGCGAAAGAGCCCGCGCCCGTACCGCGGCCGGCACAGCCCGCCGAGGAGCGGCGGCCGAAGCTCGTCGCGCAGAAACGGTCCGGCGATGCGGCGGACGACCCCGCTCCCAGCGCGTCGGGACTGCCGCGCCGGGAGCGGAAGGAGCAGGCGCGTCGGGCGGGGGACACGGCGCCGGAGGCACCGGCACCGGCCCGCTCCGGCTCCGGGGATGCCCCCGGCCGGCCGGCCCTCCCCGAGCGCGTCCCGCAGACCCACATGACCCAGCGGCTCCGCGAGCCGCGCGCGGCCGAACCGGTGGGCCAGGACGCCGCCACGCCCGAAGAGGTGGCCGACGCCTGGGCGGACTACGAAGACAGCACCAGGCAAGTGGAACTCGAGCTCCGACAGGACCAGTCATGACGACGACACAGAACGATGCGATCTACAGCATCCTGGACAACAACCTGAGCAGGATCGCGGGGATCCAGGGAGCCGTGCTCCTCTCCAACGACGGGATCAAGCTCAGCGCCTACATGCTGGAGAGGGACCAGGCCGAACGGGTGGCCGCGGCGTCCTCCGGCATCGCGTCCACCATGAAGGCCATCTCGCGGGAGATCGACGGCGGCGGGGTGATCCGCCAACTCGTCGAGATGGACGACCGGTACCTGTGCATCGTCGGCTGCGGATCGGGCAGCACGCTGATCGTCGTGGCCTCCCGCAAGGCACGGCTCGGAGAACTGGGCGGCGAGACCGTCCGCGCCGCGCAGGCGCTCGGTGAATGGCTGGACACCCCCGAACGCTCCCAGGCGCCCACGTCGTCATGACGGCCGACCCCCAGCCCGGACGGCGCCGCCGGACGCGGCTGTACGCCCTCACCGACGGTCGTACGGCCGCGTCCCGGCACGGCCTGACGATGGACACCGTGATCACGGCGGCCGCAGGCACCGGCGACGGTCACGGCGGCCTGCCCACGGAGTGGCAGGAGATCCTCGCCATGTGCCCGGCGCCGAACGGACGGGCGGTCGCCGAGATCGCCGCCCGGATGCGGATGCGCCTGACGCCCATGGTGGTCCTGCTCGGCGAGCTGCTGGAGCGCGGCCTGATCCGCCACCGGCCGCCGCTGGACGCCTCCGAGACCTCCAACGTCCACCTGCTCATGAAAATCAGGGACAACCTTGCCCGCCTATGACACCGCCGCCCCGGAAGCGTCGCCCGTCAAGATCCTCATCGCCGGGGGCTTCGGAGTCGGCAAGACGACTCTGGTCGAAGCGATTTCCGAGATCGATCCGCTGCGCACCGAGGAGCGGCTGACGTCCGCGGGCGTCGGGGTCGACGACCTGGACGGCATCGAGAGCAAGACGGCGACCACGGTCGCGATGGACTTCGGCCGCATCACCCTCACCGACGCCGGAGTGGTCCTGTACCTCTTCGGCACACCGGGCCAGGAACGCTTCTGGTTCATGTGGGACGACCTGCTGAACGGGGCGCTCGGGGCGATCGTCCTGGTCGACACCCGCAGGCTGGACCGCAGCTTCCCCGCCGTCGACTTCTTCGAGAGCCGCGGACTGCCGTTCGTCGTCGGCGCGAACTGCTTCGACGGCCGGCAGTCGTACACCGTCGAGGAGATCAGGGCGGCCCTGCACCTGAGGGACCCGGACACCCCCGTCCTCCTGCTCGATGCCCGCTCCCGGGAGGACGTCCGCGGCTGCTTGCTGTCGCTGCTGGACCGGCTCATCACCCAGGCGCGTGTCACCGCGCCCGTCTGACCTCGGACGGCCCTCTTGAAGGGGCGGCGCTTCGCGACCACTGTGGGGCCGTGACCGGTGGCCCTCCGGTCGTTCCCCGAGCGTTGGGAGTCGATGTGTTCCCCCTGGGCGCCGGCGTGCCCGACGTCTTCGACCCGCGGGTCTATGCCGACGGGCTGCCGCACGACGCCTACCGGTTGTTGCGCGACCGGCACCCGGTGGCCTGGCAGGACGAGCACGAGGTGCTGGGCTGGCCCGCCGGTCCCGGTTTCTGGGCGGTCACCCGGCACCGTGACGTCCTGCGCGTCCTGAAGGACGCACGGACCTTCTCCTCCCGCCTCGGCGCGACGCAGATCAGGGATCCCGACCCCGCGGACCTTCCGTTCGTCCGGCGCATGATGCTCAATCAGGACCCGCCGGAGCACGGCCGGCTGCGCCGGCTGATCAGTCACGCCTTCACGCCCCGCCGCGTCGAGCGCTTCACGGCCGCCGTGCGGCAACGGGCCCGCCATCTGCTGACGGCGGCCGTTGAGGCGGCGCGCTCCGGGGACGGAACGTGTGACGTCGTCGCCGCGGTCACGGACGAGTTCGCCCTGCTCAACCTCGCCGACCTGCTCGGAGTGCCCGCAGCCGACCGGGGGCTGCTGCTGGACTGGACCCGGCGCGTCATCGGCTACCAGGACCCGGAGGAGGCCGGTGCGCCCGAGCCGGGGCCGGACGGCAGGCCCGCCGATCCGCGGTCCCCGGCCATGCTGGGCGACATGTTCGGCTTCGCCCGGGACCTGGCCGCCTTCAAGCGGCGGCATCCCGGTGACGACGTGATGACCGTGCTCGCGTCGGACGACGATCTGGAGACGGCCGAGCTGGAGATGTCCTTCTTCCTGCTGACCATCGCGGGCAACGACACCGTCCGCAGCGCCGCGCCCGGTGGCCTGCTGGCCCTGGCCCGGCACCCGGACGCGTACGACCTGCTGCGCAGGGGGGACGTGGGGGCGGCGGGCTGCGTGGAGGAGCTGCTGCGCTGGCACCCGCCGGTGCTCAGCTTCCGCCGGACCGCGGCCCACGACACGTACCTGGCCGGCCGGCGCATACGCGCGGGCGAGAAGGTGGTCGTCTTCCACGGCTCGGCCAACTACGACGAGCGAGCCTTCGCCGCGCCACACCGCCTGGACCTCTCCCGGACGCCCAACCCCCACGTCTCCTTCGGGAACGGCCCCCACGTCTGCCTGGGTGCGCACTTCGCCCGTCTGCAGCTGCGGGTGTTCTACGAGGAGGCGCGGAACCTCCTGCCGTCCTTGTCCCTGGCCGGGCAGCCGCAGCGGCTCGTCTCGAACTTCATCAACGGCGTGAAGTCGCTCCCGCTGGCCCTCGCGGCGGCGGCTCCACCGGCTCCACCGTCCTGACGGGCTGCGAGGGCCACGGCCCTCGCGCACGGCGGGTCGCATACTCCCTTGATCGCGAGACGGACCGTATCGTATTATCGTCTCCGTTCTGAGGAATCCACGGGAGGAGCACCCCATGCACCACGTCATCGATGTCGCGCCCGGCGTCCGGCTTTGGGCGGAAGAGCGCGGCGACGCCGCCGCCCCGCCACTGCTCCTGATCATGGGCGCGCAGGCGTCCGGCATGGGCTGGCCCGACGAGCTCGTGGACGCCCTCGCCGAGCACCACCGCGTGATCCGCTACGACCACCGCGACACCGGCCGCTCACCCTGGGCCTTCGACCGGCAGCCGTACGCCGTCACCGATCTCGCCCGTGATGCGGTCGCCGTGCTGGACGGGCTCGGCATCGACCGCGCCCACATCGTCGGGCTGTCGCTGGGCGGCATGCTCGCCCAGCTCCTGATCGCCGATCACCCCGAACGGCTGCTCACCGCGACGCTGATGGGCACGTGCGCGTTGAGCACCGCTCCCTACACGAGCCCGGACGGCACCCGGCTCGCCCCCGACGAACTGCCCGGCATCGCCCCCGAGGTGCTGGAGATGTGGGCCCGGCCCGTCGAGGAGCACGGCCTGGAGGCCGAGCTGGACCGCCGCGTCGAGCACTGGCGGGTCCTGTCCGGCGGGCAGCTGCCCTTCGACGCGGACTACTTCCGCTCGCTGGAGCGCAGGATCATCGAGCACACGGGGCACCATCGGACCAACACCGCGCACGGTAGCGCCGACCCCTCGGGCATGCTGCGTACCGACGAACTCGCCGCCACCGACGTGCCCACCCTGGTCGTCTCCGCCCCCGCCGAACCGGTCTTCCCCCCGCCGCACCCCCAGCACCTCGCCCAGGCCGTCCGCGGGGCACGCGTCGTCGAGATCCCCGGCATGGGCCACGCACTGCCGCGCGAAGTGCTCGCCCCGCTCGCGACGGCCATCCTCGGCCACACGGCCGCGAACGGCGGATGAGCCGGGCCGTCGGCATGGCCGCCGGGCTCCGGGGAATACGGAGCGACAGCTTCAGTAAGGTCGCGGCATGGTCTTCGGAAGAAACAGGAACGGCGAGCCGCCGCTCGCCGTCATCGACTGGCGGGGCGTCCACAGGTTCTCGATAGACATCGTGGAGCGGGAGACCGGTCCGCAGCGCAAGCGTCCGGTGCTCGGCCCCAATGCCGTGCGCGTTCCCAGGCGCGAGGGCCAGGACCGGGTCAAGGCTCCCTGTGCCTTCTTCCGTTCGGCCGTTGTGGGTGTCCGTGACGTCGGCCGCGTGCTGTACGAGGACCGGGAGGCGCAACACGTCCTGTGCACGATCGAGGAATGCGACGCGGAGGGCGACGAACGCCGCTACAGCGTGCGGGACGGCCAGGGGCGGGAGATCGGGGTGATCCGCCGGGTGCCCCCGTCGAGGAAACTGTTGCGGCACACCTGGCGCATTCAGCAGGCGGGTCACCCGGAGATCGTGGGACGCAACAAGTGGGCCGCCATCGCGCCCAAGGAGGTCGCGGCCCGTGCCGCGGGTAAATTCCTCGGCGAATTGGTGGACTCCGCGCTCTCCCTCGGACACGACGACGGCCAGGTGAAGGAACGGACCCTGCTGTGGCTGGCGGGCGAGGAGCAGGTCATGCAGTCCGTGGGCCAGGAATTCCAGATCAAGGCCGGCTGGCTGGACCGCAGACTGGCCTTCGCCGTCGCAACGTTCGCCGACCGCTGACACCGGCCGCTTTCTCGCCCCCGGCAGGACGAACGCACAGGGGTTCCCGCCGGCTGCGGCCCGCGACGGCCGCAGTTCCGGTCGGCCCGTCAGCTCTCGTCCTCCAGCACGGCGTCGCAGGCGCTGCAGACCCGGTCGGCGTGTTCCGGGGCGTACCACGGGGAACCGGGGTGCTCCGACGGCTCCCACGGGGCCGCCTCCATGGCGAAGGTGTCCTTGCCGCAGAACGTCCGGGGGCCCAGCGCCGAGGAGCCCGGGGCGGTGGGTGCCGCATGCACCTGCCGGACGACCGGGGTCCCTCCGGCCCCGGATTCACCACTGGACGCCCTGCCGACCGCGGTCGGCGCCCTGTCGAGCTCGTACACCACGATGATCTCCGTCATGCGTCCGACAGTAGACCGCGGTGCGGGAGAACGCCGTGAGGGCGCCCTGACTCCTCGTCACCGGTCCGCGTCGGCGTGGCGGACGTCAACAGTGCGGATCAAGAAAGAGCGGTGTCCTCTTCAGTCATCCGCCCCCGCGCCCAGCTGGGAGAGGAAGGCCGCGGCGGCCGGGGACGTCCCGAGGGTGCTCCACACCAGCTGTTCCACGCGGGAAGGCGCGTCGCGCACGCGCAGGGCGTGCACGCCCTGCAACCTGGCGGCGACGGCCTTGGGCACCATGCCGATGCCCAGGTTCGCGCGCACGAGCCGCACGAGGGACTCGACGTCCGTCACCTCGAACGGCGCGTCCGTCACCAGTCCGGCCGCGTGGAACGCCGCGTCGCGCTGCTGCCGCGCCGCCGATCCCGCGAGGAAGTCGATGAAGGGCTCGCCGGCCAGTCGCTGCAGGTCCGTGCGCTTGCGGGCGGCGAGCGGGTGCTCGGGCGCCACCACGGCGACCAGCTCGTCATGGGCCAGCTCCTTGCGGCACACGCCCTGGGGGCGCATGCCGGGTACCAGGCCGATGAACGCGACGTCGAGCGTGCCCTGACGCACGCCCTCGATCAGCGCCTCGCTCATGTCCATGCGCAGGCTGACGCGCACCTGCGGGTAGCGGGCCCGGAAGCGGCCCAGCTCGTGGGCGAGGTCCACCGCGGCGACGGTGGAGATGGCACCGACCGCCAGCCGCCCGCGCACCTCGCCCGTCACCGCGTCGACCTCGGCACGGGCCCGGTCGGCGGCCTCCAGCGCCTGCCGCGCCACCGGCACGAACGCCGCGCCCGCCGCCGTGAGCCGCACGCTGCGGCTCGTACGGTCGAACAGGCGCGCCCCGAGCTCCCTCTCCAAGCGGGCGATCTGATGGCTGAGCGCGGACTGGACGACATGGCAGCGTTCGGCGGCTCGGGTGAAGCCGCCGGTCTCGGCGACGGCCACGACGTAACGCATCTGCTGGAGCTCCATTTCATCGATCGTAATCCGCGATCGATGCGATGAAAATTATGTGTTGGACTCATGGATCGGCACGGACCGAGACTCCTTGCATGCCGAACGAACTCCATGCGCCACCTGCGCGCGAGCACGCGGAAACCAGCGAAGCGGGAACGGGGCCGGAAGCGGGAACGGGTGGGGGAGGGCTGGGCCGGGGCACCCTGCTGCTGATGGCCGTGGCCTGCGGTCTGTCCGTCGCGGGCAACTACTTCGCGCAGCCGCTGCTGGACGTCATAGGCCGGGACCTGCACATGAGCGCTGCCGCATCGGCGCTGGTGGTGACCGTCGCCCAGGTCGGGTACGCGCTCGGGCTGATACTCCTCGTCCCCCTCGGCGACCTCCTGGAGCGGCGTCGGCTGGCGGCCGGGCTGTGCGCCGCTACCGCCGTCTTCCTCGCCGTGACGGCGAGCGCGGTCAACACCACCGGGCTGCTGGTCGGCACCGCCCTCACCGGCCTCACGTCGGTCGCGGCGCAGGTCGTCGTCCCGTACGCGGCCACCCTCGCGCCGCCCGAGAAGCGCGGCCGCACGGTCGGCACGCTGATGACGGGCCTGCTCCTGGGCATCCTGCTCGCCCGCACCGCGGCCGGACTCCTCTCGGACCTCGGCGGCTGGCGCACCGTCTACTGGGTCAACGCGGTGCTCATGGCCGTCATGGCACTCCTGCTGCGGCTCACCCTGCCGCGGCTGCGGACCCACGCCGGGCTGACGTACCCCAGGCTGCTGGGCTCGACCGCCGCGCTCTTCGCGCACGAGCCGGTGCTGCGACGCCGGGCCGTGCTGGGCGGCCTGTCCTTCGCCGCGTTCAGCGTGCTGTGGACGGCCCTCGCCTTCCTGCTGTCCGGCCCCGCCTACGGCTGGTCCGAGTCCGCGATCGGACTGCTGGGTCTGGTCGGGGCGGCCGGCTCCCTCTCGGCCTCGGTGGCCGGGCGGCTGGCGGACCGTGGCCTGGTGCACCGGGTGAGCGGCGTCTCGGCGCTCCTGCTCCTCGCGTCCTGGGCTCTGCTCGGAGCCGGGGGCTCCGGCGGCGCCGTGGCGCTCACCTCGCTGCTCGTCGGCGTGATCGTGCTCGACGCGGCCGTCCAGGCCGTACACATCAGCAACCAGAACCTGGTGTACGCGCTGCGCCCCGAAGCCCGCAACCGCCTCAACTCCGCCTACATGACCTCGTACTTCGCCGGCGGCGCCGCGGGATCGGCCCTCACCTCCGCCGTCTGGGCCGCGGCGGGATGGCACGGGGCGTGCGCGCTGGGCGGGGCGATCTCCGTCGCCCTGGTGGTGACGTGGCTGGACGATCGCCGTCGTGCGAGCCGTACGGGCCGAGCGGGCCGGTTCGCGCCGGACGGGACCGGGTGACCCGTCCCCGTGGGCGGCGGCCACCCGCAGGGATGCATCTGCCCGGTCCCACGTAACCACGGACCGACGATGGCGTTAGGCCGCCCGGCAGCGGGTGTCCGGATCTTGGGTCTCGCCGCACCGGCGGCGCTTCGAGCGGTCCGTGTCCCCTGCCCACGGGGCGGCGGAGAAGGAGCACGGGCGAAGGCGCTCCGCCGCCCGGCCGGGTGCCTTCCCCTGAGCAGGGAGCAGTCATGTCCGTACCGCTGCAGCGTGATCCGCACCGCACCCGTGAGGCGATCGCGCAATGGCTGACCGACCGGTTCCCCGACGAGGGGACCCCCACGGTCGGGGCCCTGAGCACTCCTGTCGAGACGGGCTTCAGCGGCGAGACGCTCCTGTGCGACGTGAAGTGGAACCACCGGGGCGGCCGGAGCCTGGTCCGGTCCCTTGCCGTCAGGGTGGCTCCGGCCCGCCACAACCTGCTGCCGGAGTCCTCGTGGCACCGTCAGGTCCGGCTCCAGGAACTGCTGGCCGCAACCGACGTACCGGTGGCCGGAATCCACGGCAGCGAAACCTCCGGCGAACTCCTGGGCGCCCCCTTCGTCGTCATGGAACGGATCGACGGGCGGGTGCCGGGGGACATCCCCTCGTACCACCGGTCCGGCTGGCTGGCGGAACTCCGCCCGGCCGGCCGCGCGCAGGTCTGGAACGGCGGTCTGCAGCTGATGGCGAGGCTCCACCGCCTGGACCCCGACGCCCTGGACCTGTCCTTCCTGGACGACCCGGCCCACGGCCGGGCCTACGGCCCCGTCGGCATTCGCCGCCAGTTCGGCGAGTGCCTGGCGAACGTGGAGTTCTACGGCGTCCAGGACGACCCCGTCGTCCTGCGCGCCGCCGACTGGCTGCGGGACCACTGCCCCGAAGAGCCCGACCCGCCGCGGCTGCTGTGGGGCGACGCCCGCATCGGCAACATCATCTACTCGGGCCACACCCCGGTCGCCCTCCTGGACTGGGAGATGGCCACGCTCGGCGCACCGGAGAACGACCTGGCCTGGTACCTCTTCACCGACCGGTACCTGAGCGAGGGCCTCGGCCTGCACCGGCTTCCCGGCCTGCCGGGCCGACGGGAGACCGTGGCGACGTACGCCACCTTCCTCGGCCGCCCGCTGCGCGACCTCACCTTCTACGAGGTCTTCGCCGCCTTCCGGTTCACCCTGCTCACGTCCCGGATCACGCGCCTGATGGCGGGCACGGGCATCCAGTGGCCGAACGGACGGACTCCCTCCCTGCGGAGCGCGGCCCTGCTCGCCAGGGTGCTGGAGGAGGCCGGTGACGTGGCCTGCTCACCCTGAGCCGTACGACGCCGGGCTCTCGCCCTCGCGTGTGTCGATGATGCCGACGGGCGCTTTCCGGACGGTCTGAGCGGGCACTGCCGGGGCAGCGGTCTGCGCCGCAGCCCTGTCGGCGAGGCGTCGGACGAGAGGGTTGACCGAGCCCCTCAAGGGCGCGTCTCCGTCGGCTTCCGCCGGCGGCACGGGTCAGTGGTGGCCGGCGAGTTCGCCGCTGAGCCTGCCGTGGAGGCGGGCGCTCGACGTGTTGAGCCCGGTGATCCCGGCCTTCTTGCCACGCTGGGCGTACTTCGCCTCGATCGCGTCCAGGGCGGCCACCGACGAAGCGTCCCAGACGTGCGCGGACGACAGATCGATGACGACCTCGTCCGGGTCGCCCGCGTAGTCGAACCGCCCGATCAGGTCGTTGGACGACGCGAAGAACAGCTCGCCGGTCACCCGGTAGACGACGGACGTGCCGTCGGGGCCGGGGACGGCGGTGACCTCGGTGCGGTGGGCGACGCGCCTGGCGAAGACGGCCATGGCGGTGATCGAGCCGACGACGACACCGATCGCGAGGTTGTGCGTCGCCACGACGCAGGCGACGGTCACCACCATGACGGCGATCTCCCCGGCAGGCATCCGCTTCAGCGTCCCGGGGGCCACGGAATGCCAGTCGAACGTCGCGACGGACACCATGACCATGACGGCCACCAGGGCGGCCATCGGGACCTCGGAGACGACCGGCCCGAAGGCGATGCACAGCGTCAGCAGGAAGACGCCGGCCAGGAAGGTCGACAGGCGGGTGCGGGCACCGGAGACCTTCACGTTCATCATCGTCTGTCCCACCACGGCGCAGCCGCCCATGCCCCCGCAGAGGCCGGTGACGATGTTGGCGATGCCCTGGCCGATGGACTCGCGGGTCTTGGAGGAGGGCGTGTCGGTGATGTCGTCGACGAGCCTGGCCGTCATCAGCGACTCCATCAGCCCCACCAGCGCCGTCGCGAAGGCGTACGGAGCGACGGTGGTCAGCGTGTCGAGCGTGAACGGCACGTCCGGAAGGCCCGGCACGGGCAGCGAGGACGGCAGCTCGCCCTTGTCACCGACGGTCGGCACCGCGATTCCCGCGCCCACGGTGACGAGGGTCAGGACGACGACGGAGACCAGTGGGGCCGGCACGACGGTACTGATCCTCGGGAGGAGCACGAGCAGCGCCAGGCCACCGGCGATCAGTGGATAGACGGCCCAGGGCACGTTCCGGACCTCGGGCACCTGGGCCAGGAAGACGAGGGCGGCGAGGGCGTTGACGAAGCCGACCATCACCGACCGGGGGACGAACCGCATCAGCTTCGCCACCCCCAGGGCGCCGAGCGCGATCTGGAACAGGCCGGCGAGGATCACCCCGGCCAGCAGGTAGCCCAGGCCGTGCTCGCGGTTGAGCGGGGCGATGACCAGGGCGACGGCACCGGTCGCGGCGGAGACCATGGCTCGGCGGCCGCCGACGACGGCGATGGTGACGGCCATGGTGAAGGACGTGAACAGCCCGGTCGCGGGATCGACGCCGGTGATGACCGAGAACGAGATCGCCTCGGGTATCAGCGCGAGGGCCACGACCAGACCGGCCAGCACCTCGGTGCGCCACACCCTCGGATCTCCCAGCCAGTCGGGACGGAGGCCGCGCAGCCGCGCGGACGGGGACGGAGCGGTGGAAGACAAGAAACGGACACCTGTCGTACTCGGGCACACCCCCTTGTCCTCGTCGGCAGGGCGGGCGTGCGGAAACGGCGCGGGCGCGCCGGATGTGGCACCGCCTCCGGCCCGGGGTGGTGCGCGGCGGGCCGGAAACCGGCCTCCACCAGCAAAGACTTTACCCGCCGGGGTCCGCGCCCGGCCTTCGCCCGAGGGCAGGCCGGGCGAAGGAACCGGTCTAAGATTTGCCCAGGTTTACGTGGATTTGTTCTCGTATGGCTGGAGTCAGCCCATGACGCACTCGTGCATACGGTTGCGCAGGGGGGCCGTGACCGCCGTTGCCGTGGGGATGGTTGTGGTGCCGGTCGCGGGCGGTGCCGCGTTCACGGCGCCGGTGCCCGTTCCCACCGCCGCCACAGCTGCCGGACCACCCACGCCGTCCGCTTCCGCGCCGTCCGCGTCGGCCTCCGACGGGGTGACTTCCGGGAGCTCACTCCGGCCGTGGCGCAGCAGCTCGACGAAGCCGTGCAGCGGGTCATGCGGGAGGCGAACGTACCCGGGGTGACCGTCGGCCTGTGGACGCCCGACAAGGGACGCTACGTACGGTCGTTCGGGATCGCCGACAAGAGCAACGGCCGGAGGATGTCGCCGGACATGTACATCCGGATCGGCAGCGAGACCAAGACCTTCACCGTGACCGCGCTGCTGAAACTGGTCGACCAGGGCAAGGTGAAGCTCGACGACCCGATCGGCACGTACCTCGACGGAGTGCCCAACGGCACCGTCATCACCCTGCGCCAGCTGGCCGGTATGCGCAGCGGGCTCTTCAACTACTCCGAGGACGAGGACTTCTACAAGGCGCTGACGACCGATCCGCGGCGCCCGTTCACGCCGCGGCAATTGCTCGACTACGCCTTCAAGCACCCCGTGTCGTTCCCGCCGGGCGAGAAGTTCTCCTACTGCAACACCAACCTCATCCTCCTCGGCCTCGTCATCGAGAAGATCAGCGGCCGGCCGCTCCGGGACGTCATCCGGGAGAACGTGCTCGCACCGGCCGGCATGCACGACACGCTCTTCCCGGCCGGCGCGGAGTTCCCCAACCCGCACGCGCAGGGGTACACGAACCAGACCGCCGGTGGAAAGACCGAGGACGCCGCCGACTGGAACCCCTCCTGGGCCTGGGCGGCCGGGGCGATGATCTCCGACCTGGAGGACCTGCGCGTCTGGGCACGCACGGTCGCCACGGGCGTCTTCCCCGACGGCCGGCCCATGCTCAGCGCCCCCACCCAGAAGCAGCGGCTCGCCACCGCCCGGACCACGATCCCGGGTGCCGCGTACGGCCTCGGCATCTTCGACGTCCAGGGCTGGATCGGGCACAACGGCTCGCTGCCCGGCTACGAGACGTTGACCGTCCACCTGCCGAAGGCACAGGCGACGCTCGTCGTGTTGCTGAACACCGACGTCGACCACGACGGTGCGGAGCCCAGCACGCTCTTCGGCGAGGCGATCACGAAGATCGTCGCACCGGGGAACGTCTACAACCTGCCCGCACAGCCCGCGGCGAGGTGACGCCCCGGACCTCCCACGGCGTGCACAGCGTTGCGCCGGGCGCCGGGCGCGTCGGCCGGGGCCAAGGTAACGGAACGGGCCCGACGTTGCCGAACCGGCCACGTCGCTCTTCGGCCAAGGGCTATACCGGTGGCGTGACTGTGCCAAGGGATGTGGATGAAACGCGCGGTGAACTGCGCGACGTTCTCGACCGGTCCGAGGCGTGGCTGCGCGATGCGGCCGCCCTCCCCGAGGCCCCGGGAGAATGGCCGGGGGAATTGCGCGGGGAAGCCGCGACCGTGAAGCGGCTGAGGACGCGTGCGGCCTCGACCCTGATCAACGTGGCGCTCCTGGGGGCCTTCTCGTCCGGCAAGAGTTTCCTGCTGAGCGGCCTGCAGGGCGGTCTGGAGCTGGTCGAGGTGCAGACCGCCGACGGACAGACGGCGGACAAGTTCGTCGGGCTGCTGCCGTCCTCGCCGGTGCCGACCACGGCCTGTCCCGCGAGCGTGGTGCCGGTGGACGGCCAGTCCACGGTCGACGCGTCCGGGACCGGCTATTTACGGGTGCGCTTCACCGACTCGGCCGACGGTCAGTGGGAGGACGTCGGGAACTCCCCGGCCCCGTCCGTGGTCGCGGCCTACGCGATGCAGGACGCGGACGTCACCGACCGGCACAGGGCGCACCGGGGCCGTGAGGTCGCCGAGGTCGAGGTGCTCCTGGCGGACGCCAGGCTTCCGGCGAAGTTCTACGACCTGCCCGGCTACGGTTCCCCGAATCCCGTCCACGACATGATCGTCAGGGCCGCGATGGCCGATGCGGACTGTTTCATGTACGTCTCGCACGCCAGCCGGACGCTCTCGGAGAGGGACCTCGACCTTATCCGCTTCCTGTACGAGCACTATCTGCTGTCCGGCAAGCGGGTCGTGTGGGTGGTCACCGCCATCGACTCGGCATCGAATCTCGATCTGCGCAACGTCGTCGAGTGGAAGGCGACCATCGCCCGCAACAACAGCTACCTCCGGGAGAATTTCACCCTCCCCGACGGCCAGCCGGACCTGGGCTTCATCGGCGAGGGCTTCCTCCCCGTCTCCCCGGCCCTGGAGGCGCGCGCGGCCAAGCTGGAGGCCGAGGAGGCCGAGACGCCCGCACGGCGGTACCGCGCGGAGAGCCGGATGGACACGCTGCGTCAGGCGATCGAGGACCTGATCAGCACGGGAACCGGTACCCGGCACATCGCCGCCGTGGCGGCCGAGGCACGTGTCCTGCTCGTTCCCCGGCTGCGGGTGATCGAGGACCGGCTGCGGGCCGAGCGGCTGGAGATCGACGGTCTGAGGGACCTGCTGGACGGTCAGCAGCAGCGGCTGGAGCTCCTGGACCGGGTGCTGCCGCAGCTGCGCGAGCAACTGGAACGGAAGCTTCAGACCCGGGTCGGGCGGGCCGTACGGCCGTTCGGCCGGCTGGCCGCCCATCTGCACGCCGCACTGGACGCCACCATCCGGCAGACCGACGTCAGCAGGCCGGCCAGGGCGAACCAGATCCAGGTGGCGAAGACCCAGGCGCTCCGGACGTGGATGGAGGCCCCGACCGGTCCGGCGACGCTCTGGACCGAGCAGTTCGAGGCGTTCAAGCACGATGTGGTGCAGGCTGTGGACCACTTTTTCGGTGACAGCGACCTCGCCGGACGCCTTCCCGACTCCGTCTTCGACGTGAACGACCTCTCCGTGCCCCAGCGGACGCATCGCGCGACCACCGCCCAGGACGTCGTTCAGCGTGCGGCGGCACTCGTCGGCATCGTCACCCCCGTCGCCGCGGGCGGGACCTGGCTGTACGGCCTGGCGGCCGCCGGCACCGTCTTTCCTCCCGCCGGGTTCGTCGCGGGCGCGGCCGCGCTGGTCTTCATGGGGATCCAGTACCGCAAGAAGAGGATCAGTTCGCTCCAAGCCCTCCAGGAGGAGTGGATCGGGGCCATCGACGCCGAAGTCGCGGTGGTGAAGGAACAGTTCGCGCTGTCCGCCGGTGTCCAGGGCACCGACGTCATCGATCACCTGGCCGACAACCTGGCGCAGTACCGGGAGCAACTGGAGCAGTCGCGTGACTTCGTGCGGCTGCGCATCGCTCATCCCGAGAACCAGGTCCGGCAGGGTCTGATCGAACAGCTTGAACCGGCGTACGAGGAGGGGCGGGCACTCGTAGAGGCCCTGCGGACCCTGGAGAAGTCGTAGCGGGAGTGAAGTCACACCAGCCTGGGGAACGTCTGTGCATCAAGGATCCGGTGAACAGTGCCGTGCCGGGCGCGATGGGAGGGGTCTGTGATGTCCGAGGTGTCACGTGAGCGGCTGCCGGTGGTGTCGGACGAGGTGCGGGAGGCGCTCGACCGTGGGTGGCCCGTGGTGGCGCTCGAATCGACGATCATCGCCCACGGGCTGCCCCGGCCGCGGAACCTGCAGGTGGCCGAGGAGCTGGAGGCGCTCGTCAGAGCCGGTGGTGCCGTCCCGGCCACCGTCGCGGTGCTGGACGGGCGGCCCCGTGTCGGGCTGGACAAGGCGGAATTGGCGCGGGTCGCCGGCGACATCGGCGTCCGCAAGCTGGGGCACCGGGATCTGGCGCCGGCCGTGGCGGCGGGGGCGAGCGGGGCGACGACGGTGTCCGCGACCGCCTTTCTGGCTGCGCGGGCCGGCATCCGCGTCTTTGCGACGGGCGGTCTGGGCGGCGTCCACCGCGACTGGGCACGGGCCCAGGACGAGTCGGCGGACCTGCACCTGCTGGCGAAGGAACGGATCGTCGTGGTCTGCGCGGGAGTGAAGTCGGTCCTGGACGTGCCGGCGACGCTGCAGCGCCTGGAGACGCTGGGGGTGGGGATTCTCGGTTTCCGGACGTCGGAGCTCCCCGGGTTCTACCTCAGCAGCTCCGGTGAACCGGTCGACTGGAGGGCCGAATCCGCGGCGGAGGTGGCCGCCGTGCTGCGGGCGCAGGACGCGCTGGGCGGTCCGCCGTCGGCGCTGATCGTCGCCCATCCCGTACCCGTGGCGCAGCAGCTGGACCCCGAGTTGCACGACCGGGTGCTGGCGCAGGCCCTGGCCGCGTGCGCGCGGGAGGGGGTCACCGGCCAGGCGGTCACTCCCTTCCTCCTGGACCATCTCTTCCGGCACACCGGCGGCGCGTCCCTGGAGGCCAACGTGGCCGCGGTGCGCGGCAACGTGCGGCTGGCGGCGGAGATCGCCGCGGCGTACGCCTCGTCGTCGCACACCGCATGACCGCCGCCGGCCGTGGCGCGCTGCTCGTCGTGGGGGACGTGGTCACCGACGTCGTCGCCCGGCACCGCACCCCCCTGGCGCCCGCCACCGACACGGCGGCCCGCATCACCACCCTCCCGGGCGGCGCAGGCGCCAACGTGGCCTGCTGGGCCGCCCACTCGGGAGCGCCGGACGTACACCTCCTGGCCCGGGTGGGCGCCGACGCGGCCGGTTCGCACGAGCGCGCGCTGCGCGCGGCGGGAGTGCGGCCGCGCCTGGTGGTCGACCCACGGATCCCCACCGGCACGGTCATCTCCCTGGTCGGCGCGGACGGCGAACGGACGTTCCTCACCGACAGCGGAGCGGTGCTGCACCTGTCGGCCGACGACTGGCGCGAGGACCTGCTCACCGGAGTCGGCCACCTGCACGTCTCCGGCTACCTCCTGTTCTCCGACACCAGCCGCAGGACGGCCCGTCTGGCGATCGAGGCGGCCCGCGCCGCCTCCGTGGCGGTGAGCGTCGATCCGGCCTCCGCCGGCTTCATCGCCCGCTTCGGCGTGGACCGCTTCCTCGCGGCCGTGGCGGGAGCGGACGTCCTCCTGCCCAACCACGACGAAGCCGCCCTGCTCACCGGTCTGCCCGAGCCCGCCGACGCCACGGCCGAGCTGAGCCGTCACTTTCCCCTGGTCGTCGCCACACTGGGCCCGGGCGGCGCGCTGGTGGCCGCGTCCGGCACGGTCACCGCGCGGATCCCGGCCGAACCGGCCACCGCAGTGGACACCACCGGCGCGGGCGACGCCTTCACGGGCGCGTTCCTCGCAGCCCGCCTGGCCGGTGACGATCCGGTCGCAGCCGCGCACCGCGGCTGCCGCGCCGGCACGAAGGCCGTCACCCTCGTCGGCGCCCGCCCGCCCCGCGGCCCCTTCCCGCCCTGACCACAGGCCCGTCCCATGGACCCGCCGGCCCTGAACAAGCGTGCACGACTCTCCCGTTCGAACCCGCTGCCGTGCCACGCTGTGCGCGTGACGTCGGGATACCAGCACATCGTCGCGCAGGTCCTGGACGCTTCGGGCATGACCGGCTCGTGGCGGATGGCGGACGGGGAATTCTGGTGCATGGTGGCCCCTGTCCGGCACACCCTTCGCCGGCAGGGCTGGAAGCTGCACGTGTCGGCCACCCCCGTCTCGGCGTCCCGCGTGCTGGAGCAGGCCGCCGTCGTGCTGGTGGAGCACGGCTGCGCCTTCAAGTTCGCCCCCACGGCGCGGGCCGTCGCCGAGCTCACCGCGGTCCGGGCCGACCGGGCGCAGTCGGGCAAGTTCCTCACCGCCTATCCCGCCGACGACGACCAGCTGCGCCTGCTGGCCGGGCAGTTGCACCGGTCGACGGCCGGGTTGCCCGGCCCGGCGATCCTCTCGGACCGGCGCTACCGGGCGGGCAGCCTGGTGCACTACCGCTTCGGCTGCTTCAGCAGACCCCGCGAACTCAACGACGACGGCTTCTACGCGACACAACTGGAGGCCCCCGACGGCACAGTGGTGCCGGACGAGCGGAACCCGTGGTTCTCCCCTCCCTCATGGGCCCCGCTGCCCTTCCCGCCGGCCGCCGGGACACAGGCCGGGCCGCGCCGGCGCGGCAGACCGGTCCTGCTGGCCGGCCGCTATCTGGTCCGGGAGGCCGTCCGGCACTCCAACCGCGGCGGCGTCTACCGCGCGCACGACCAACGCACCGGTGAGGACGTCCTGCTGAAGGAGGCCCGCCCCCACATCGGGGCCGACCGCGAAGGACACGACGCCCGGGACTGGCTGCGCCACGAGGCGGACGTGCTGCACCGCCTCGCCCCGTACGGCATTGCCCCGGCCGCACGCGAGGTGTTCGAGTCCGCCGGGCACGTGTTCCTCGTCCAGGACCTGATACCCGGCACGACCCTGCAGCGGTGGACCGCCGACGCACTGCAGCACGGTGACGGCCGGCTCCCGGTCCCGGCCCTCCGCTCCCTGGCCCGTGACCTCGTCCGCGTCGTCGGCCGGGTGCACGCCGCCGGATTCGTTCTGCGCGACCTGAAGCCCGGCAACGTCGTGATGAGACCGGACGGCACACCCGTACTCGTCGACCTGGAGTGCACGGTCGACGCGGGCGGAACGGCCCACGTCGCCGGGACGCAGGGCTTCACCGCTCCCGAACACCTCGACGATCCGGCCAGGAGGGATGAGGATGCCCCACCGCCCGCACCGGGGCCGGAAGCGGACTGCTACAGCCTGGGCGCAACCCTGCTGCACGCCGCCACCGGCATCAGCCCCGCCCTGACACCGGACGTCCCCGCAGCGGGCAGGACGGCCGGTGAACGCATCGCCGCCCTCGTGCACGCCGCCGCCCCCGCACACCCCGCGGTGCAGGCCCTCGGCCCGCTGCTCCTCGGCCTCACGGCGGACGCCGGACGGCGCTGGCCGCTGTCCCGGGCCGCGGCGTTCCTCCGCGAACGGGCCGAAACGGCCGCGCCGCCGCAACGACCCGGCCCGGAACTCCCGGACACCGAGGCCGACCGGCTCATCGACGACGGACTGGCCTGGCTGGCGGAGACGATGGACCCGGACGCCGCGTACCTGTGGCCTCGCCCCCGCACCCTGCCCCTCGGCGACCCGTGCAACGTCCAGGTGGGCGCCGCCGGGGTGCTGGCCGTCCTGGACCGCGCGGTGCGCAGCGGACGTTCCGCGGCACGTCCCGCCCTTCGCACCGCGGCGTGCTGGCTGGACGAGAGGCTGGCCCTGCCGGACCGGGTGCTGCCCGGGCTGTACTTCGGCCGCTCCGGGACGGCGTGGGCGCTGTACGACGCGGCGCGCACCCTGGACGACGAGGGCATGGCCGACCGGGCGCGGGCGCTGGCCCTGCGGATCCCGCTCGACGGCACCAACCCGGATGTCTGCCACGGCCTGGCCGGCGCCGGCACGGCGCAGCTGTGCCTGTGGCACGCCACCGGCGACGGGCGGTTCGCCGAGCGGGCCCTTCACTGCGCGGACCGTCTGCTCCGGCTGACGAGGAGCGCCGGCCGCACGGTGGACTGGCCGGTGGGCCCGGAGCACCGGAGCGACCTCGCGGGCTCGGCGTCGTACGGCTACGGGCACGGGGTGGCCGGCAACGCCGCCTTCCTGCTCGCGGCAGGCCGGGCCCTGGACCGGCCGGACCTGGCCGAGGCCGCGGCCGGCGGCGGCGAGGCGTTGTGCGCGGTGGCCCGGTGGAGCGACGGCGGGGCCGCCGACTGGCCGAAGGGCCCGGGCCGTACCGAGCGCACGGGTCTGAACCTGTGGTGCAACGGGGCGTCGGGCGTGGGCACGTTCCTGGTGCGGCTGTGGCGCGCCACCGGCGACGCACGGTTCCGCGAACACGCCGAGGGAGCCGCGGCAGCCGTGCACCGCGACCGCTGGCGGCTGGGCCCCGGCACCTGCCACGGCGTGGCGGGCAACGCCGAACTGCTCCTCGACCTGGCCGCCGCGACCGGCGACGACCGCCACCGACGGCGGGCGGCCGAGGCGGCCGGCTGCCTCTTCGTCCGTGCCGCGCTGCGCGACGGACGGCTGCTGGTGCCGGACGACACGCTGCGCGAGATCTGCGCGAGCTACAACGTCGGCCTGGCCGGCGTCCTGGACTTCCTCCTGCGGCTCAGGACCGGCGGCGGCCGCTCCTGGTACGCCGACCCCCTCGACCTCCGCCGGCCGGAGAACAGGAACGACGAGCAGACGACGAAGACGAAGGAGACGTGATCCATGGAAACCGAGGTCCTTGAGCTCCAGGAGCTCCCCGAGACCGACGGGGAGATGCTGGAACCGATGATGTGTTGTGACACCGTCCCGCGCACCGACTGGACGGACGGCTGCACGGAGTACCCGCGCTGCCGCTGACCCTTCCGACGGTCCTTCCCGACGGTCGTGCGGCGGGCCCGCCGCACGACCCTCCACCGCGACCGCACCCCGACGGAGGCCGAAGGAGCACGGCGTGGCCGGCAGTACCTGGACGGCGGCGGTGTCCGGTGGCGCGGCGGACGCCGCCCTCGGCCTCGTGGAAGCGCTCGCGGGCCGGCCGCGCGCCACACCCTCATGCGTACGGCCCGACCTCGCGGGCGGCGGCCCGGGGCTGGCCCTGGTGTACGACCAGCTGGACCGCCACCGGCCCGGAGAGGGCTGGGGAGCCATGGCCGACGGGTACCTCGCCGCATCGGCCAGGGGCACCGAGCGCCTGAGGACGACGGCACCGGGTCTCCACGCGGGCCTGGCCGGACCGGCGTTCGCGGCCTGGTGCCTGTCAGCCGCACGTCCGCCCGACGCCCGCACCGAGGACGCGACGCAACGACGGGCCGCCGCCCTCGCCGGCGGTACCCACGGCGTGGCGTGGCGTGACGTCGACGTGATCCACGGCCTCGCCGGGACCGGCGCCCTGCTGCTGTGCCGGGCCGGGGAGTCACCGGATGCGGAACGGTCCCTGCGCGCCGTGCTCACCGCTCTGGTGACCCTGTGCGGGGAACACGCGGGGGTCCCCCACTGGTTCACTCCCGCCACGGCCATCAGGGACGACGCCCTGCGCGAACGCTTCCCGCAGGGCGCCCTCAACTGGGGTGCGGCGCACGGGATCGCCGGACCGCTGGCACTGATGGCGCTCGCCTGGTCCGCGGGAGTGCGCGTCCCGGGCCAGGACGAGGCGCTGCGCCGGACGGCCGGACGGCTCCTGGCCTGCCGGACCGAGGGCCCCCGAGGGCCCGAATGGCCGGGCGTCACCGGACTGGACGGAACACCGGATCCCCGTCCGCGCAGCACCGTCGCGTGGTGCTACGGCACCCCGGGAGTGGCCCGGGCCCTGTGGCTGGCGGGCACGGCACTGGACGACGCCTCCCTCCGCGACACGGCGGTGCGGGCCGTCAAGGCCGTCCACCGCCGCGCCGCCGGGCAGCACGGTGCCGGCACGTCACCGGGCCTGTGCCACGGCCTCGCCGGACTGCTGCAGATCACGCTGCGATTCGCCCACGACACCGGGGAAGCGGAATTCCGGAACGCCGCAACAGCCCTGACCCTTCGGCTCGCACGCTTCCGTGACCACGGCGGGAACCTCACCCAGGACGGCCCCGGCTTCCTGGACGGAGCGGCAGGCGTGCTCCTCGCCCTCCTCGCCGCCACCACCGACAACGCCCCCGCCTGGGACCGTGCCCTGCTCCTGGCGTAGGGAGACGGCGCGCGAACGTGTCCCGTCCTCGCGCGGATGGAGCCCGGCGGACTGCACGTTATCGGCCACCTCGATCACCCCGCCCGTGGAGTGCGCCGCGGCGGGGGAACCGTCGCGAGCCCGGGCCCCGGCAGCCCGAAATGCCAATCAATGCGGCATAGAGGGCAGATTCGCCGCCCCGATCGCGCCGGCAGCCCCTCGAAACCCCGAACGAGCCGGGTGAGCCCGCGTCTGCCCTATGGCGCAAAGACGCCGGTGTGCGCTCCGGCATGTCGACCAACATCATTTCGCGCTGCTTCACTTGCGCGGCGGGAGCTCCGCGTCGCCCGGCCGGGTGAACGCAGGGGCTCCCTCTTGACGCATGCGCCCAGACGGAAGGGACCGGGATGTCGACCGCAGCGCACCGGCAGCAGCCGGAGCAGCCCGAACAGCACGCAGGCCGGGCACAGCTCAGCCTGGGGATCGCCGCTGCACGGAACCTGGCGACCACGACCAAGACCGTCCCCCAGATGCAGGGCACCAGCTCGCGCTGGCTCCTGCGCATGCTGCCCTGGGTCGAGGTGAAGGGCGGCACGTACCGGGTCAACCGGCGCCTGGTCTACGAGGTCGGCGACGGCCGCGTCACCTTCGTCCAGGAAGGGGCCGCGGTCAGGGTCATCCCCGCGGAACTGGGCGAACTGCCGCTGCTGCGCGGGTTCGACGACGGGGCGGTGCTGCGGGCGCTGGCCGAGCGGTGCCGGCAGGAGGAGTACGGGCCCGGCGAGGTGATCGCCGAGCGGGGCCGGTCCGTCGACCACGTCTACCTGATCGCACGCGGCAAGGTGGAGAAGGTCGGCACCGGGAAGTACGGGGAGGAGACCCGGCGCGGCGTGCTGGCCGACGGCGGGTTCTTCGGCGCCGGGGTGGTGGCCGAGGAACCGGGCGCGTGGGAGTTCACGGCGCGTGCGATGACGGCGTGCACCGTACTGGCCCTGCCCCGGGCCGCGTACGAGGAGGTGGCCGGCCGCAACGAGCGGCTGCGGGCCCACGTCCGCCGGCGCCAGGCCGAGAAGGCGCGGCCGCAGAACAAGAAGGGCGAGGCGAACATCGCCCTCGCCTCCGGCCACACCGGCGAGCCCGCCCTGCCGGGCACCTTCGTCGACTACGAACTCGCCCCCCGCGAGTACGAACTCAGCGTGGCCCAGACGGTCCTCCGGGTGCACAGCCGCGTCGCCGACCTCTACAACGACCCGATGGACCAGGTCGAGCAGCAGCTGCGGCTGACCATCGAGGCGCTGCGCGAGCGCCAGGAGGCCGAGCTGGTCAACAACCCCGACTTCGGCCTGCTGCACAACGCCGACCACAGCCAGCGCATCTCCACCCACTCGGGCCCGCCCACCCCCGACGACATGGACGAGCTGCTGAGCATGCGGCGCGGCACCAAGGCGTTCTTCGCCCACCCCCGGGCCGTGTCCGCCTTCGCCCGCGAGTGCAACAAGCGGGGCCTGTCCTTCGACACCGCCGACGTGGGCGGCCGGCCGGTGCCCGCCTGGCGCGGCGTGCCGATCTTCCCCTGCGGCAAGATCCCCGTCTCGGACGAGGGCACCTCCTCCATCCTCGCCATGCGCCTGGGCGAGGCCGAGCAGGGCGTGGTCGGCCTGCGGCAGACCGGGATCCCCGACGAGTACGAGCCGGGCCTGAACGTGCGGTTCATGGGCATCAACGACCAGGCCCTCATCTCCTACCTGGTCAGCACCTACCACTCGGCGGCCGTTCTCGTGCCCGACGCGCTCGGCGTCCTGGAGAACGTCGAGGTCTTCCACACCCCGTCCTGACGGGCACCATCGCCCGGAACGGAGAGAAGAACCGGTGTCACTGCTGTCCCGGATCACCGCGCCCACGGCCCACCACGACGTGGCACGGCTCGTGGCCACGCTGCTCACCCACCACGAGGGCATCGGCCGTTCCGCGCCGAAGGCGCTGTCCGGCGCCGCCGCCCCCCGCCCGGCGGGCACTGCGCTGCCCACCGGGCCCACGGGGCTGGGCACCTCCGCCGCCCGCATCGCGGCCGGCAGGGCGGCTGCGCAGGTCTCCGCGCAGCCGGCCGGCGACCCCTGCGGCACCCCCGGCACCCCGGACGCGAGGGGCGCCGGGGTCCCGGAGCTGTACTGCCCGCCCGCCGTCCGGGACGACCCGGCACTCGGCCGGGAGGTCAACGACCGGCTGGTGGCGTGGGCCGACGAGGCCGGCATCTACGACGGACGCCTCGACCGCGTCCGCGCGGCCGACTTCGGGCGCCTGATGATGCTGGCCCACCCCGACACCGACGACCCGGACCGGCTGCTCGCGGCCGGGAAGTGCGCGCTCGCCGAGTGGGCCACCGACGACTACTACTGCGACGACGAGACCGTGGGCTCGCGGCCCGAACTCCTCGGCTCGCACCTCGGCCTCGCCTACGCGGCCCTCGACCCCGCCCATCTCCCGGCCCGCTACGCGCCCGCCTGGGAGAGGGACCTGCGCGAGGACCCCGTACGGGTCGCCCTGCGCTCGGCCCTCGACCACCTGGGCCGGTACGCGGAACCGTCCCAGGTGGCCCGGCTGCGGCACGAGGTCGCCGTCCTCTTCGTCGGCTACGGCCAGGAGGGATCCTGGCGGACCCGCGGCCACATGCCCGGCGTCCCCGAATACCTGGCCCACCGGCAGATCAACAGCTTCCTGCCCTGCATCGCGCTGACCGACGTGGTCGGCGGCTACGCGCTGCCCGCCACCGAGTACGCCGACCCGCGCGTGCGCCGCGCCGTCACCACGGCCGCCACCGCGAGCACGCTCGTCAACGACCTGTACTCGATGACGAAGGAACACGACTCCTCGGGCGTGGAGTTCAACCTGCCCACCGTGATCGCCGAGGAGGAGCAGTGCTCGCCGCGCGAGGCGGTCGAGCGGAGCGTGGAGATCCACGACGAGCTGGTGCGCGCCTACGAGACCGAGGCCGCGGCCCTCGCCCTCACCGGCTCGCCCCAGCTGCGCCGCTTCCTCGCCGGCGTGTGGGCCTGGCTCGGCGGCAACCGCGAATGGCACGCAGGCAGCCCCCGCTACAACGGCGCCTGAGCCCGCCCCCCCTCGTCACCCCACCCTCCCCCTGCAATGCCGTAAGGAGCATCCCCATGACGACCACCCCTGCCCCCGCCGCCCCCGCCGGCGTCCTGCGCACCGCCTACCAGAAGGCCGTCGCCGAGTACTGGAACAACGAGAAGGACCCGGTCAACCTGCGTCTGGGCGACGTCGACGGCCTCTACCACCACCACTACGGGCTCGGCGACTACGACCCCTCCGTCCTGGAGGGCCCGCAGGAGACCCGGGACGAGCGCATCGTCCAGGAGCTGCACCGGCTGGAGTCGGCCCAGGCCGACGTCCTCCTCGACCACCTGGGCCCCATAGCCCCCGACCAGCGTCTGCTGGACGCCGGCTGCGGCCGGGGCGGCACCAGCATCATGGCCAACGCGCGCTTCGGCTGCCAGGTCGACGGCCTGTCCATCTCCCAGTCCCAGGTCGACTTCGCCAACGACCAGGCCCGCAAGCGCGGCGTGGACGACAAGGTCCGCTACCACTTCGGCAACATGCTGGACACCGGCCTGCCCACCGGCGCCTTCCAGGGCATCTGGAACAACGAGTCCACCATGTACGTGGACCTGTTCGAGCTCTTCGCCGAGCACGCCCGCCAGCTGGCGTACGGCGGCCGCTACGTCACCATCACCGGCTGCTCCAACGACGTCACGGGCCTGCGCTCCAAGGCGGTCAGCCGCATCGACGAGCACTACACCTGCAACATCCACCCCCGCAGCGCCTACTTCAAGGCCATGGCCGCCAACGGCCTCGTGCCCATCAACGTCGTCGACCTCACGGCCGCCACGATCCCGTACTGGGAGCTGCGCGCCCAGTCCTCCCTCGCCACCGGCGTCGAGGACCCGTTCCTCACCGCCTACAAGGAGGGCAGCTTCCACTATCTCCTCATCGCCGCCGACCGCATCTGACCGCGCGGACACCGGGGCCTGCCGGGCGCGACCGCGTCAGCGGTCGACCGGCAGGCCCTTCGGTTCCTTGACGCGCTTCATGATGATCTGCGAGTTGACCTCGGTGATGCCCGACAGCGTCGTGAGGCGCTCGATCCACAGGCGCTCGTAGGCGGTGATGTCGGCGACCGCGATGCGGAGCATGCAGCCGGGGCTGCCGAAGAGGCGGTACGCCTCGATCACGTCGGGGATGTCCTGGAGGGCCGCCTCGAACGCCTCGACCGCCTCGCGGTCGCGCTTGACCTCGATGGAGACGAGGACCTCGAAGCTGCGGCCGACCGCCTCCGGGTTGATGATCGCCCGGTAGCCCTGGATGACGCCGTCCTGTTCCAGCTGGCGGACGCGGCGCATGCACGGGGAGGGCGTCAGGCCCACGCGGTGGGCGAGCTCCTGGATGGTCAGGCGACCGTCGTCCTGAAGCTCGCGCAAGATATTTCTGTCGATGGCATCCATCGCGCAATTATCCACCACAGTTCAACGACACCCCTGCTCATTTCAGCGGCCCTATTGCGTGCGATTCGTCCTATCGTTCACCTGCTCGACCGCTACCCCTCGCGGTCGCAGTCAGAGGATCTTGAGAAAGGCGGGCCGACGTGGGACAGGTCGTCGTCATCAGCACGGGCGGGACGATCGCCAGCCGCTGGCAGGGCTCCGGCTTCGCAGCCGACGCACGGGGCGGGGACGTCCTGGCCACGGCCGCGGTGCCCGACGGCGTGACCGTACGGGTCGTCGACCTGATGAGCGTCAACAGCGCCCGGCTCACCACCCGCGACCAGCTCGCGCTGCTGCGGACCGTGCACGAGGTCCTGGCCGACCCCGCCGTGGACGGCATCGTCGTCACCCACGGCACGGACACCCTGGAGGAGTCGGCCTTCCTCCTCGACCTCCACCACCACGACCCCCGTCCCGTCGTCCTCACCGGCGCCCAGCGCCCGCTCGAAGCACGGGACGGCGACGGCCCCCGCAACCTCCACGACGCGCTGCTGGCCGCGAGCTCCGCCGCCCTGCGCGGCCACGGCGTCCTGGTCGCCTTCGACGGCCAGGTGCACGCCGCCCGCGGCACGATCAAGGTGCAGACGCTGGCGGCCGACGCGTTCGCCCACCCGTCCGGCAGCCCCGTCGCGGACGTCAAGGACGGTCACGTCCTCGTCCGCCGGCTGCCCGAGCGCCCGGAGCCGCTGCCCCTGCCGACGGCCGACGCGCCCCTCCCGCGGGTCGACATCGTCACCCACCACTGCGACGCGGACCCCCTGCTCCTCAACGCCGCCGTCCAGGCCGGCGCCCGGGGCATCGTCCTGGTCGCGACCGGCGCGGGCAACGCGACCCCCGAGGTCGTCGCCGCCGTCGAGGCGGCCGTCGCACGCGGCGTGCTCGTCGCCCTGACCACCCGCGTCCCCGCCGGCCCCGTCGCCGAGATCTACACCCAGGGCGGCGCCGTGGACCTCGCGGCCGCCGGCGCCGTGCTCACCGGCACCCTCCGCGCCGGCCAGGCACGCATCGCCGTCCTCGCCGCCGCGCTCGCCCACCCCACGGACGACACGGACGCCGCCACCCGCACCCTGCGGCGCGTCCTCGGCACGCCCGCCGCCTCCTGACCCCGCCCCCGCCTCCCCCCACGCACCCGAACGGATCCAGCACCATGTCGGCCGTCCCCGGTCCCTCCCGCACCGAACACGACCTCCTCGGCGAGCGGGACGTCCCCACCGCCGCGTACTACGGCGTCCACACCCTCCGCGCCGTCGAGAACTTCCCCATCACCGGCACCCCCATCTCCGCCTACCCCGACCTCGTCACCGCCCTCGCCTCCGTCAAGCAGGCCGCCGCGCTCGCCAACCGCGACCTCGACCTCCTCGACGACCGCAAGGTGGACGCGATCGTCAAGGCGTGCGAGGAGATCCGCGCAGGCCAGTGGCACGACCACTTCGTCGTCGACGTAATCCAGGGCGGCGCCGGCACCTCCACCAACATGAACGCCAACGAGGTCATCGCCAACCGGGCCCTGGAACTCCTCGGCCACGACAAGGGCGACTACGGGCACCTGCACCCGCTGGAGGACGTCAACGCCGGGCAGAGCACGAACGACGTCTACCCCACCGCCGTCAAGGTCGCGCTGCAGCTCGCCGCCGAGCGGCTGCTGCAGGCCATGGAGGTGCTGCGCGAAGCCTTCGCCGGCAAGGCGGAGGAGTTCGCGGACATCCTGAAGATGGGCCGCACGCAGCTGCAGGACGCCGTGCCCATGACGCTGGGCCAGGAGTTCGCCGCCTACGCCGTCATGCTGGAGGAGGACCGCGCCCGCCTGGCCGAGGCATGCGCCCTCATCCGCGAGATCAACCTCGGCGGCACAGCCATCGGCACCGGCCTCAACGCCCACCCCCACTACCCGGCGCTGGCCTGCAGCCACCTGAGCATCATCACCGGCATCCCGTTCGCGGTCGCCGGCGACCTCGTCGAGGCCACCCAGGACATGGGCGCGTTCGTCCAGCTCTCCGGAGTCCTCAAGCGGATCGCCGTCAAGCTCTCCAAGACCTGCAACGACCTGCGCCTGCTGTCCTGCGGCCCGCGCGCCGGCCTCGCCGAGATCAACCTGCCGCCCGTGCAGGCGGGTTCGAGCATCATGCCCGGCAAGGTCAACCCGGTGATACCGGAGGTCGTCAACCAGATCGCGTTCGAGGTCATCGGCAACGACGTGACCGTGACCTTCGCCGCCGAGGCCGGCCAGCTCCAGCTCAACGCCTTCGAGCCCGTCATCGCGCACAGCCTCCTCAAGAGCATCGGCCACCTGAGCGCCGGCTGCCTGACCCTGGCCGAGCGCTGCGTCACCGGCATCACCGCCAACCGCGAGCACCTGGCACGCCTCGTCGGGCAGTCCATCGGCCTGGCCACCGCCCTCAACCCGCACATCGGCTACGAGCAGGCCACCGCCGTCGCCCAGGAGGCCCTGACCACCGGCGCCTCCGTCCACGACCTCGTCCTGGCCAAGGGCCTGCTCACCGAGGAGCAGCTCCGGGAGATCCTCCACCCGGACAACCTCGCACGCCCCCACGCGCGGGCCGCCGCCACGGCCGTCCGCTCCTGAACCCCCTTCCCCGGCACCACACGAAAGAAGAAGCATCCCCATGGCAACGGCGCCTAGCGTCTCGTACTC